>NZ_CAJMXG010000089.1:0-11623 GCF_905219725.1 Oscillibacter sp. CU971 | reverse complement strand
GGGGGGAGGCCGGAATACACTGCGCCGGCGCCTACCACGGCTCCAGCGCCTCCCAGGTGCTGGGAATGCTGGGCAAAATTGCCCGGGAGCGGGGCTTTTACGCGGAGTGGTCCACCAACGAGGTCTGCGCCTTGCAGGCCTGTACCGGCGCGTCCCTGGCAGGCGGGCGGGCTTTGTGCGTGGTGAAGCAGAACGGCCTTTTGTGCGTGGCGGACGCGCTCCACTGCGCCGCCCAGGCCGGGGTGAAGGGGGGGCTTGTGATCGTCTCCAGCGACGACCCCAGCGCCCACTCCTCCACCAATGAATTTGACTCCCGCTGGCAGGCCATGTCGGCGGGCATCCCCCTGCTGGAGCCCACCACCATGCAGGAGGCCAAGGACATGATCCCCTATGCCTTCGACCTCAGCGAAAAGGTGGGGCAGATCGTGCTGATTCGGGTCACCACCCGGGTCTGCCACGGCCGGGGCAACGTGACCCTGGGCCCCCTGCCGGAGAAGCTCCGGCCCCTGGAGCGGGTGAAGGAGTGGGACCGGATGGTCTGCGTCTCCTACATGCACGGCCCCGCCCTCCAGAAGCTGGAAAAGCTCCGGGGCCTTTTTGAGGACAGCCCCTGCAACCACTACGAGGGCCCGGAGGCCCCGAAAAAGCTCGTCATCGCCGGGGGCACCGGGCGGCTCTACGGCCAGGAGGCCCTCCGCCGCCTGGGCGTGGACCAAGAGACCGGCTTCATGGCCCTGGGGACCCTGTGGCCCCTGCCGGAGAACTACATATTATCCTATCTCCGCACGGCGGAGGAGGTCCTGATTCTGGAAGAAGTAGACCCCTTCCTGGAGCGGGCAGTCCAGGCCCTGGCGGGCCGGGAGGGCCTAAGCATCCGGTTCCTGGGCCGGGACAACGCCCTGCCCGCCGTGGGCGAGCTGGACCCGGACGTGGTTACCGCCGCCATCTGCCGCCTCACCGGCGCGGCCCTGCCCGAAAAGAAGGCCGCGGGCGAGCTGGAGCTCCCCGTCCGGGAGATGAGCTTCTGCGCGGGCTGCCCCCACCGGGCCACCTTCTACCTTTTGAAGCGGGCCATGCGGCAGGAGAAGCACCCCGGCGTGGTGGTGGGCGACATCGGCTGCTACTTCATGGCGGGCCAGTCCGCCGGGCAGTATGCCTGGCAGACCTGCAACTGCATGGGCTCCGGCGTCAGCGTGGCCGAGGGGCTGGGCCAGCTGACCAACTACGGCCTGGACCAGAAGGTGGTCACCATGTGCGGCGACTCCACCTTCTTCCACACCATCCTCCCCGGCCTGGTGAACGCCACCTATCACAACGCCAATATGCTTTTGATTGTCCTGGACAACTCCGCCACGGCCATGACCGGCTTCCAGCCCCACCCGGGCACCGGNCTTACCGCCATGGGGGACCGGGTGAAGCCCATGGACATCCCCAAGATTCTGGACGCTGTGGGCTGCAACGTAGAAGTGGCGGACCCCTTCGAGGTGGTGGAGGCGGAAAAGACCCTCCGCCGGATGCTGGACCAGCCGGGGATGAACGTCCTTATCATGCGCCAGCCCTGCGCCACCCTCATGACCAAGGAGCGGAGCAAGAAGCCCGTCCGGGTCTACGTGGACCAGGACGTGTGCATCGGGGACGGCTGCGGCTGCGACAAGTATTGCTCCCGGGTCTGGGGCTGCCCCGGCAACACCTGGGACTTCAAGAAAAACAAGGCGCTCATCGACCCCGTCACCTGCGTGGGGTGCGGCGTGTGCGCCAAGCTGTGCCCCTCCGGGGCCATCAAAGTGGATAGGGGGGAAGAAGCATGAAGCTGAAATACGATCCCTTGAACATCGTGGTCTGCGGCATCGGCGGGCAGGGCAACGTGCTGGCCGCCGAGACTCTGGGCACCGCCATGTGCGACCGGGGCTGCCGGGTGGCCGTGGGGGAGACCTACGGCGCCAGCCAGCGGGGCGGCTCCGTCATGAGCCATGTCCGGGTTTCCGAAAAATGGGACCCCAGTGTGCTGATCCCCGCCGGAGAGGCCCACATCATCATCGGCTTCGAGCCCCTGGAGACGCTCCGCATCGCCCGGAAGTACGCCGGGGCGGACACCGTTACCGTCTACGATCCCCGGCCCGTCTATCCCCTGGGCGTTCTCCAGGGCGTTCAGACCTACCCGCCCCTGGAGGAGCTCCAGGCGGAAATTGAACAGCTTTCCAGCGTGGCCCTGGCCATTCCGGCGGCGGACATCGCCATGGAGGCCGGGGACTCCCGGGCCGCCAACATCGCGCTGCTGGGGGCCTTCAGCCAGCTCTCCGCCGCCCCGCTGAGCGGGGAGGACCTGGAGAAGATTCTGGCCCAGCGGTTTAAAGGAAAGGTGCTGGAGCTGAACCGGAAAGCCTTNGCCATGGGCCGGGNGGCCGCGAAGAAAGGGGGCGCGGTGTGATGGAGACCATTCGCGTCGTGTTCCGCCACCCCCAGGGCAAGGCTCCCCTGACGCTGGAGCTGCCCCGGGACACCCGCTTTTCCGCCCTGACGCCGCTGCTCTATGAGAACCGCTTTGTGGAACAGCAGAAGCCGGGCTGGCGCTGCCTCTATCAGGAGCACCTGTGCGGCATGAAGCACACACTGGCCGATTATGTGCCGGAGGGCGCGGAGGAGATCGTTTTGGACCTCTTCGGCTTCTCCCAGGTGCTGGTGTAAAGGAGGAGTGGGAAACATGTTAAGTACGATTGCGTTAGACACCCAGGTCCTCCGTCCGGGCCTGTGCACCGGCTGCGGGGCCTGCCAGGGCCTTTGCCCCTACTGGGGCAGCGTGGACGGGCGGACCGTCTGCTTCTTCGACTGCGAGCGGGCCGATGGCCGCTGCCAGCGCTTCTGCCCACGGATGCCCACCGATCTGGACGCCCTGCGGAAGCAGTTTTTCCCCGAGGACACCATCCTCCCGGAGATCGGCCCCTTCCTGGGGCTGTACCTGACCCGGGCCGCCGACGAATCCATCCGCTNCAAGGCCCAGCACGGCGGCAGCATGACCGCCCTGGTGGAGCTGGCCCTGAAGGAGGGCTTCATCGACGCCGCGGCCCTGACCCGCTCCCAGGGGGGCCTGAACCNCGAGGGCGTGCTGGCCGTCACGGCGGAGGAGGTCCGGGCCTGTTCCGGCTCCAGCTTCCAGGTGCCGCCCACCCTGGTGGTGCTGAACAAGGCGCTGAAAGAGGACCGGTTCCACAGCATCGGCGTGGTGGGCACCCCCTGCAAAACCTTGGCGGTCTATAAAATGAAGGCCAATCCCCTTCCGGAAAACGACAACCACTCCGGGAACATCGGCATGGTGTTCGGCCTCTTCTGCGGCTGGGGCCTGGACTGGGACGGTCTGAACGCCCTGGCGGCCAAACACGCCGACCCGGCCAAGGTCTCCCACATGGACATCCCCCCCAGCAAGTACCACTCCCTGGAGCTCCGGGAGGACGGCCAAACCGTCTCCGTTAACCTGGACGAGGTGACGCCCCTGGTCCGCTCCGGCTGCCGTTACTGCGCCGACATGACGGCGGAGTTCGCGGACCTCTCCATCGGCGGCGCCCGGAGCGCCGGCGGCTGGGACGTGGACAAGGGCTGGAACCAGATCATTGTCCGCTCGGAGAAGCGGCGGCAGCTCCTGGACCTGGCCCGGGAGAAGGGCGTGCTGGAGTTCAAGGACGCCATGGAGGGCGGCCTGGAGAAGCTCAAAAAAGCGTCTCTTGGAAAGAAGCGCACGGCGGTCAAGAACCTCCGGGAGCTCACCGGAAAGCCGGACGGCCTGGGGTATCTGAATCCCAGCCGGGAAATGTTCCAGGACCTGTAAACATAAAAACGTGAAAAGAGGCGCGCCCCCGCGGGGGCGCGCCTCTTTTCACAGCTCCATGTCCAGAAGCACCATATCCGTCAGCCGCCGCCCCGCCTCATAGATCGGGTGGTCGTAGTTTTCCACAAAAAAGCCCTCGATCCGGCCGCACTCCCGAAAGCCGCAGGCCTCGTAAAACGGCAGGGTCAGCGGACTGTCCCCGGTGCCCACGAGAAGACGCTTCCCCCGTCCCCGGCACTGCCGGACCACATGCTCCACCATGGCCCGCCCGTAGCCCTGCCTCTGGCTCTCCGGGGCCACGGCGAGGTTTTTGATTTCAAAATCCCCGGCCCCTTCCTCCGCCACCACACAGACGGCCCGGAGCCCGCCGTCGTACAGGGCCCATAGGGTCCCCCGGTCCAGATAGCGGTTTATCATGGCCTCCTGCTCGTCCCCCAGAAGCAGCAGCGGGAGGAAGGCCCGCTTGCTGTCAGAAATTGTGCGAAATTCCATGAAAACCTCCCGGTGAAACCGGGCATTCTAAGCCCGGAGGTGATTTAGGATGTACGGCGCGGAATATTTGAGCCTGGAGGACCTTTTAGACCAGGACCCCTCGGCCTATGAGTTTTTCCAGACCCTGTCCCCGGAGGCCAAGGCGCTTTTGGAGGAGGACGGCAGCGTGACCTCCTTTGCCCGCCTCCAGTCCAAGACGGCCCAGATGCGGCGGGCCGGGCTGATGGAGTGAGAAAAAGCCGCCTGGGTTTTGACCCAGGCGGCTTTGCCCGCGGTTTTCAGCGGCCCCTCTTGAGATGGAATTTCTGCGTCTCGTCCTCCAGCTTGTGGACCTCCTCGAAGAGCTCCGAGCTGACGGCGGCGGACTCCTCGCTGCTGGCGGAGTTCGTCTGGACCACGGCGGAAATTTGGCCGATGCCCTCGGTGACTTGGGCGATGGAGGCGGATTCCGCCTGGATGGCCTCGGCGATGGTGTTGATGGTGGTATTGGACTGCATAACCAGATCCAGGGTCTTTTTCAGAGACTCGGAAACNTGACCCACGATGCGGCTGCCCTGCTCCGTGGCCTGGACGGAGTTGTCAATGAGGTCCTTGGTGGCCTTGGCGGCCTCGTCGGACCGGGTGGCCAGGGAGCGCACCTCGTCGGCTACCACGGCGAAGCCCTTGCCGGCGGAGCCCGCCCGGGCGGCCTCCACGGCGGCGTTCAGGGCCAGGATGTTCGTCTGGAAGGCGATGTCCTCGATGGTGGCGATGATGCGCCCGATTTCCTGGGAGGACTTGGTGATGTCGCTCATGGCGGAGACCATCTGCTCCATCTGCCGGCCGCTGAGGGTCACCTGCTCGCCGGTGAGGCGGGCGCTTTCCAGGGCGGTGGCGGCGGACTGGNCGTTTCGCGACGCGCCCTTGGACAAATCGTCCAGGGTGGCGTAGAGCTCTTCCACGGCGCTGGCCTGCTCCGTGGCGCCCTGGGCCAGGGCCTGCGCGCCGCTGGAGAGCTGGCCGGCGTTGCTGGAAACCCGGCCCTGGGTGTGAATGATGCTGCCCAGGGTGTCGGAGATGGTGGAGGTAAAGCTGTTCAGGGACGACTCAATGGACTGGAAATCGCCGATATAAGGCGTGGAGGTGGCCACATCGAAGTTCCCCTGGGACAGCTGGCCCATGATGCGGTTGATGTCCTCCACATAGCTATGAATGAGGCCCACGGAGTCCTCCAGGGTTTTGGCCAGCTCGCCCAGCTCGTTTTCAGACTGGTAGTCCATTTGCAGGTCCAGGCGGCCCGCCTGGAGGGGACGGGCCCGGTCGGTAATCAGGAGGATGGGCTTTACCACATGCTTGCCCACGTAGGTGACCAGGCTGATGAGGCAGAACAGCGCCAGAACCAGGCAGAGGAAGCACACCAGCTGCATCTGGAGAATCATGGTGTGCATGCGGGCCAAGCCGTCGTTGTTGGCGGTGGTTTCCATTTCCACGATCTTGTCCAGCTTGCCCACCAGGGTGGTGATGTTGGACAGGATGGTTTCCTGGTAGTAGTTCTGGGCCTGGGCGGGGCTGGTTTTCAGCAGCCCCAGCACATGGGTGGCGGACTCGTGAATTTCCTTATGCAGGGGCTCCAGCTCGCTGCGCAGGGACGAAATGGCGGGGTCGGTGATTTCCTCGTTTCCGTAAATCCACTGGCCCAGGGTGCAGGCGGTGGGGTCGGTGCTGCCGGTGAATTCAGCCCCGGCGTAAAGGGCGTTGCTGAGGTTGCTGGCCCATTTATAGTGGGCGGTCTCCGCTCCCTGGGCCCGCTGGAGCAGCTCGGCGGCCTGGGTGTTGGAGTCCTGGACGCTTTGAATGCGCAGAATGTTGGCTGTGGTCACAAAGCTGAACAGCAGGATAGAGGCCACGGCGGCGATGGCACGGGTCCACACGGTTTTCTTAATGCTTTTTTTCATGTTCATAAACTATGTATCCTCCCACTCGGTTTTGAATTGAGCAATGGCTTCATTATATCATACTTCCATCATAATGCAACAGGAACCGAAAAGTTGCTTGCGAAAATTTTCCCCGGAAGCGGCCCGTTCAGCAAAATCACGAAAACGGCTGTCCGCCAGCGGGAGACGCGATTCAGGGGAAAATTTCCCGGTATTTTAAAATGTCCGCCAAAGAGAGACAAAAGGCCGCCGGTTTGAAAGTCCGGCCCGGAAGGGGCGGCGAAATCCGGGGAATCTTTCTGTGAAGAATTTACCTTGCAAAATCCGGGAAAAAGACGTAAAATAATCGGCATACCAGGACGAAGGTCCTATTTGTATAGGAGGATGAAAAGAATGAAAAAGTTTTTCGCGATGCTTCTGGCGCTGTCCATGGCGCTGAGCCTGGCCGCCTGCGGCGGCGGTTCCGGGGATACCCAGCCCTCCGGCGGTTCCGGGGATGCCCAGACCTCCGGCGGGGACAAGGTGGTCAAAATCGGCGTCTTCGAGCCCGCCACCGGCGACTCCGGCGCGGGCGGCAAGCAGGAGATGCTGGGCATGCAGTACGCCAACAAGGAAACCCCCTCGGTGGTAATCGGCGGGGAGACCTATAGCGTCGAGCTGGTCTATGCCGACAACGCCTCCGACGCCGCCAAGGCGCCCACCGCCGCCTCTCAGCTGGTGAGCCAGGACGTGAGCCTGGTGCTGGGCACCTACGGCTCCAGCTGCGCCATTGCCGGCGGCCCCATCTTCGGCGAGGCGGGCCTGGCCGCCATCGGCGTCACCTGCACGAACCCCGGCGTCACCGCGGGCAATGATTATTACTTCCGCATCTGCTTCCTGGACCCCTTCCAGGGCACCGTCCTTGCAAACTTCGCCACGGAGAAGTTCGCCGCCAAGAAGGCGTACCTTCTGGGCGAGCTGGGCAACGACTACGACCAGGGCCTTCTGAACTACTTCGAGCAGGCCTTTGACGGCGAGTGCGTGAAGGCTTCCTTCCCCACCAATACCTCCGACTTCTCCACCTATCTGAACCAGGCCGTGGCCGAGGGCGCGGACGTTATCTTCTGCCCTGTGTCCATCGCCTACTCCACCCAGATTGTGAAGCTGGCCGCCTCCATGGGTCTGGAGACTCCCATCCTGGGCTCCGACACCCTGGACAGCAACATGGTCCTGGAGGCCGCCAAGGGCTCCGGCGTGAAACTCTACGTCTCCACCTTCTATCAGGAGGGCGGCTCTCCCGAGTTTGACGAGGGCATCAAGGCCTGGCTGGCGGAGGATTCCACGGCCATGACCAACAACGGAGGAAACGACACCATCGCGGCGGTGACCGCCATGGGCTATGACGCCTACTACGTGGCCCTGGAGGCCCTGAAGGCCGCCGGTTCTCCCGACAAGGCCGCCGTCAAGGCCGCCCTGCCCAGCCTGAGCTACACCGGCGTCTCCGGCGCGATTGCCTTTGACGACGTGGGCGACGCCATCCGGGATACCGCCTATATCAAAACGGCGGACAACACAGCCGGGGCCTGGACCCTGGAAACCGTCCAGACCGTCAAATAAGAACCGAATACCCGCGCTTAAATCCGTTGGCCTNTNGGGGGAATTTCCCCCGACAGGCATCGGCGTTTCACGGGAGCGCCCCGAAAANGGCTTCCGGCGGCGGCTTCNTTCGGGACGGTCCCGTATCCCCGCGCGTTCCCCACAACAAAACGACAAGGGAGGGTTCCCTCGTGCAATACGCCATTTCCATCCTGCTCTCCGGCGTGTCCCTGGGCGGGCAGTACGCCCTGATCGCCATTGGATACACCATGGTCTACGGCATCCTGCGCCTGATCAACTTCGCCCACGGCGACGTGTTCATGGTGGCGGGCCTGATGATGGTCTACCTCACCGCCAGCCTGCCCCTGGCGGCGTCCATCCCCCTGGTGCTGGTTCTGACGGTGCTGCTGGGCTTCATCATCGAGCGGGCGGCCTACAAGCCCCTGCGGGAGGCGCCCCGAATGAGCGTCATGATTTCCGCCATCGGCGTCAGCTACCTGCTCCAGAACCTGGCTACCTATGTCACCGGCGGCCTGCCCAAGATGTACCCGGAGATTCCGGGCATCTCCAACACCATCACCATCGCCGGCGTGCCCACGAAGGTGGTCACCGTGGTGACCCCCGTCCTGGTGCTGGTGCTGGTGCTGGCCCTGACCCAGCTCATCCACCACACCAAGGTGGGCATGGCCATGCGGGCCGTGGCCAAGGACTTCGAGACCGCCCAGCTCATGGGCATCAAAATCAACGCGGTTATCTCCGTCACCTTCATCATCGGCTCCTTCCTGGCGGCGGTGGGCTCCGTGCTGTACTTCACCAACTATCAGTCCATCGTCCCCCTGTCCGGCGCGCTGCCGGGGCTCCGGGCCTTCGTGGCGGCGGTGTTCGGGGGCATCGGCTCCATTCCCGGGGCTGTGGTGGGGGCCTTCATCATCGGCATCTCCGAGAGCGTCATCAAGGGCTCCAGCTGGAGCATCTTTTCCGACGCCTTCACCTTCGCCCTGCTGATCATCATCCTGGTGGTGAAGCCCACGGGCCTCTTCGGTGAGAAGGTCACCGACAAAGTGTAAGGGGGCGGACGGTATGAAGAAAACAGTCAACAAGAGCGCCTGGGCCGGCCTCCTCTGCGCGGCGGCCCTGCTGGCGCTGGTGGTTATCCTGGAAAACGTGCTGGACCCGAACAAAAACATCATGGTCTTCGCCGCCCTGAAAAAAGGCGCGGTCTATGCCCTGGTGGCCGTGTCCATGAACCTGCTCAACGGCTTTACGGGCCTCTTTTCCCTGGGGCAGGCGGGCTTCATGCTGCTGGGCGCGTACACCTACGCGATTTTGACCATCCCCGTTTCCCAGCGGGAGGCGGTCTACTATATCTACAACGGCTCCGCCGTCAACTTCTCCCTGCCGGAGCTTTTCGGCGGCGGGGCGTTCGGCCTGGTGCTGGGCGTGGTGCTGGCGCTGGTCCTGGGGGGCTGCGTGGCCGCCGCCGTGGCGTGGCTCATCGGCCTGCCGGTGCTGCGGCTGAAAAGCGACTATCTGGCCATCGCCACCCTGGGCTTCGGCGAGATCATCCGGGCGGTGTTCCAGTGGGATAAGCTGGGGCCCGTCACCAACGGGGCCAACGCCCTGAAAAACTTCCCCACCTTCTCCAGCTTCAATATTACAAACGGCTCCGGGGAGACGGTGCTGCGCCTTTCCACCTTCACGGCCTTCCTGCTGGCGGGGATCTGCATCGCCGTGATTGTCCTGCTCATTAACTCCACCTACGGCCGGGCCTTCAAGGCCATCCGGGACGACGAGGTGGCGGCGGAGGCCATGGGCATTAACCTCTCCAAGCACAAGCGGCTGGCCTTTGTCATCAGCTCCTTCTTCGCCGGGNTGGGNGGCGGCATGTTCGCCATGTTCGCCAACCAGGCCCAGGCCAAGACCTTCACCACCGCCATGACCTATGAAATCCTGCTGATTGTGGTCATCGGCGGCATCGGGTCCGTGTCGGGCAGCTGCATNGCGGCGTTCCTGTACGTGGCCGCCAGCGAGTGGTGGCTCCGCTTCCTGGACGCGGAGACCTTCATCGGCGGGTTCAAGGTGCCCCTGCTCCGCAACGGCTTCCGCATGGTGGTGTTCTCCGTGGTCATTATGATTGTGGTGCTGTTCTTCCGGAGAGGCATCATGGGAGACAAGGAGCTGCCGGACCTCTTGAAGAAACGCCGGAAGGAGGGGGCAAAATGAAGGAGAACGTATTGAAAGTGGAAAACGTCACCATGCAGTTCGGCGGCGTGGTGGCGGTGGATAACCTCAATCTGGAGGTCGGCAAAGGAGAAATCGTGGCCCTCATCGGCCCCAACGGCGCGGGGAAGACCACGGCCTTCAACGTCATCACCGGGGTCTACCAGCCCACCAACGGAGCCGTCTGGTTCCAGGGGGAGAAAATCGTGGAGAACCACCCCCAGGGGAAGATGAAGCAGCAGTACAAGGGGGAGCACGCCGGGGATTATGCCCAGGTGCTGGCCCCCACCCCGGACAAGGTGACCCGGCTGGGCATGGCCCGGACCTTCCAGAACATCCGGCTGTGGAAAAGCCAGACGGTGTTTGACAACGTGCTCATCGCCAAGCACTGCCGGGCCACCAGCAACGTGTTTTCCGCCGCGTTCCGCCTGAACCGGAAGGAGGAGGCGGCCCAGCGGGAAAACGTGCTGGAGCTTTTGGAGACTGTGGGCCTGGCGGACGTGAAGGACGAACCGGCCACCTCCCTGCCCTACGGCAAGCAGCGGCGGCTGGAGATCGCCCGGGCCCTGGCGGCGGAGCCGAAGCTGCTGCTTTTGGACGAACCGGCGGCGGGCATGAACCCCCAGGAGACCGAGGAGCTGACGGCCTTCATCGGCGAAATCCGGGACCGCTTCCATTTGACGGTGTTCCTCATTGAGCACCACATGAACCTGGTCATGAACATCTCCGACCGGATTTACGTCCTGGACTTCGGCAAGCTGATTGCCCAGGGCGACCCGGCGGCAATCCAGAACGACAAGCGCGTCATTGACGCCTATCTGGGGGTGAGCGAGGATGCTTAAAATTGAAAACCTCCACGTCAGCTACGGCGGCATCCAGGCCCTCCGGGGCATCTCCCTGGAGGTGCCCGACGGCAAAATCGTCACGCTGATCGGCGCCAACGGCGCGGGCAAGTCCACCACCCTGCGGACCATCACGGGCCTTGTCAAGGCGTCCTCCGGCTCCATCCAGTGGAACGGGGAGGAGCTTTTGGGCAGGTCCATCGATAAAATCGTGGGCTCCGGCATCGCCATGAGCCCCGAGGGGCGGCGGGTCTTCGCCGACATGTCGGTGCTGGAAAACCTGCGCATCGGGGCCTACCTCCGAACGGACAAGGCGGAGATTGAAAAGGACGTCCAGTGGGTCTATAGCCTCTTCCCCCGGCTGGAGGAGCGGAGCTGGCAGCTGGCGGGCACCCTCTCCGGCGGCGAGCAGCAGATGCTGGCCGTGGGCCGGGCGCTGATGTCCCGCCCCAAGCTGATGATGCTGGACGAACCCTCTCTGGGCCTGGCGCCCTTGGTGGTGCAGGACATTTTCTCCATCATCAGGGAAATCAACAAGCAGGGCGTGACGGTGCTCCTCATTGAGCAGAACGCCAACATGGCTCTGAAAATCGCAGACCTGGCCTATGTGCTGGAGACGGGGAACATCACCATGTCCGGCACCGGCGCGGAACTCCTGGCCAACGAGAAGGTCCGGGAGGCGTATTTAGGGAAGCACTGATTAAAGCAGGTAAAAGCCAGGCAAACAGATAAAGGTAAAGGAAACGTCCAGTAAAGGGACC
>NZ_CAJMXG010000088.1:0-11629 GCF_905219725.1 Oscillibacter sp. CU971 | reverse complement strand
CCTTGGAACGGGGGGCCGGACGGGGGGGCGGGAAGTCCGGGCCCGCCACGGCGTCCACAATTCTGCGCAGATCGGCGGAGGCTTTCGAGCCGGGCTGGTAGGTCAGAACGCTCTGCCCGTGGGCGGGGGCCATGGCCACGCTGACGCTCCGGCGGACCTTGGTGTGGAACACCTGGCTGTCCAGCTGCTCCGCCACGGATTCCGCCAGATCCAGAATCTCACGGGAGAGGGTCAGGCGGCGGTCGTACTTATTCAAAAGGATGCCCAGAACCTTCAGGTTCGGGTTGAAGGACTTGCGGACGGTGTCGATGGTATCCTGAATCTGGGAGACGCCCACAAGGCTCAAGACCTCCGCCTCCATGGGGACGATGAGCCCGGTGGAGGCCACGTAGGCGTTGATGGTCAGGATGTTCAGGGCCGGCGGGGTGTCGATGATGATGAAATCGTAGTTGGGCTTTACCACGTCCAGCTGCTGGGAGAGCATGAATTCCCGCCGGGGGGCCGTGAACTCCACCTCGGCGGTGGAGAGCATGATGTCCGAGGCGAGGATGTCGCCGTATTCCGTGTGGGAAATGGCCCGCTCAATGGGACAGGCGCCGGTGAGCACGTCGTAGACGGTTTTGCNCTCGNCGATGTCCAGGCCCAGGGTGAAGCCCAGGTTGCCCTGGGGGTCCAGATCGACGCCCAGGACCCGCGCGCCCCGCTGCTTCAGGCCGCAGACCAGCGCGGAAACGGTGGTGGTTTTGCCCACGCCGCCCTTTTGATTCGTGACAGTGATGACCTGTGTCAAAGGATTTTCCTCCTTACTGTAAAAACTAAACGGGGACCTCTTATTTTTATTATACTATATGTCGATAAAAAAACATAGAGGAATATCAAAAAAATTCTAACTTCGATAGACCCCGCCCCGAAAGGGCCGGGGCGTCACCAGAATTCCTGAAAGGGGTTGTATGATATGGCAGTCAGCGGCGTAAGCAGTTCCAGAAGTATCTATGGAAATCGAAATGTGATTACGGGCCTTGCCAGCGGCATGGACACGGAGAGCATGATCGAAAACGCAATCTCCGCGTACAAAAACAAAATCTCCGCACTAAGCCAGAAACGAACCAAGACCGAGTGGAAGCAGGACGCCTACAGGAGCATGATCAGCAAGATGTCCTCCTTCCTCTCAANGTACACCTCCTACCGGTCCGCCAACAACCTGATGTCCACCAGCTTCTTCGACCAGGCGGTGAAGACGGTTTCCAAGGGCNNCAACAAGGACCTGGTGTCCGCCGTCGGCCGGGCCAGCAGCGACGTGCGCATCGACCGGGTGCGCCAGCTGGCCACCGCCGCCACCTATAAGCTCAGCGGCACCGCGCTGGACGGCACCACCGCCGCCTTCGGGCAGGATAAGGTCAGCGCCTCCGCCAGCGGCACGCTGGACCTGGATAAGGAAATTGACATCAGCAAGCTGAACGGCTCGTTGACCCTGGCCTACGGCGGCGCCAACGCACAGAGCTATCTGACCGTCAATTTCAACGAAACCAAGACCTACGCCAACGCGGACGAGCTGGNGGCGGAGATNAACNANNAGCTGGAGGGCCAGAGCGTCTCCATCGGAACCAAAACCTACACCGGCAAAGAGCGGCTGGACAATGTGGTCAAGGCCGAGGTGGGCGCGGACGGCAAAATCACCTTCGCGGACCCGAAGAAAAACGGGGTCTATGTCAGCGGCGCCACCGGAAGCGTGCAGGAGCAGCTTCTGGGAGGGAGTGAACCCAGCACCGAGGNGGGCANGCAGATCANGTNCCTGACNCTCGCCGNCGGCGCCCTGGACACGGAAAAGATGAGCACGCTGGAGTACCTGTCCACCCGGGGCGCCAGCATGGAAATCACCCTGGACGGCAAGACCAAGACCGTCAAGCTGCCGGGAGAGGACGCGGTCAAGGGCCTGACCGGCGCGGACCGGGNCGCGGCCTATGTCAAGGCGTTCCAAAAGAGCATTGACGACGCCTTCGGCAAGGGAAAACTGACCATCAGCGACGCGAACGGAGACGGTAATGGCATCCAGTTCCAGTTCGACGCGCCGAAAGGATCTACTTTCGCCATTGGCTCCACCAAGGGCGAGATTTTGGGCTTTGGCGAAAGCGACCGGGTGACCAGCTACCTCAACACCGGGAAGACCCTGGGCGAGCTGATGAAGGGCAAGGACTTCTCCACCTTTGAGAAAGCTTATGTCCTGGATTCCAAGGGGAACAAAACCAATAAGCTGGCGACGGATGCCAACGGCAAACAGCTCTACTCTTTTAAAGTCAACGGCAAGGAAGTCGGCCAGTTCAACGAAGACACGGCCCTGAGCACGGTCTTCAACGCCATGAACAGCAACAGCGACTCCGAGGTCAAGGTAGGCTATTCCAAACTGACCAACGAGCTGACCTTCACCGCTAAGGATACCGGCGCGGCCAGCGAAATCGACTTCGGCGGAGACGACTCCATGGCGGCGGCGCTGTTCGGCAAGGTCGACACGAATTCTGAGGACTACAGCGCGGGACAGGACGCCATCTTTGAGGCCAGCGTCAACGGCACCTCCCTGGGAGAGATTACCCGGAGCTCCAACGATGTGGAAATGGACGGCATGACCATCAGCCTCAAGGGGACTTTTGGCTATAAGACGGACGAAGACGGAAATATCCAGTATGAGTCCGAGCAGGCGAAGGACAAAGATGGAAGACTGCTCTTCAGCTTCCAGGGCGTAGAGAAAGCCGCCTCTGAAAATGAGGGCAATCTGGAATTCACGGACGAAAAGAGCGGGAAAACCGTCTATGGCACCATTGGCGCGGACGGAAAGCTGACCTTTACAAACCACGCCGGGGCTCAGGTTTATGCCCGTGTGGATGCCCAGAACCGCCTCCGGTTTGACGCGGACGCGTCCCAGGCCGTGGAAGGCAGCGCGGTCATGAACAAAACGGCCATCAAGGATACNAAGGCGGAAGGCGTCACCTTTGAGACCAGCTCCGACGCGGACAAAATCGTGGACGTGGTCAAGNAGATGGTGGAAGACTACAACGCCATGGCGAAAGAGATCAAGGACGCCTATTCCACCCTCCCCGCCCAGCGGTCCAACGGCGCCTATTATGAGCCTCTGACCTCCGAAGACGAGGAGGAGATGAGCGAGAGCGCCGTCAAGAACTGGACGGAGAAGGCCAAGCAGGGCATCCTCTTCGGAGACCGGGACCTGGCGTCCCTCTATCAGCGCCTGACCTCCGCCGTCTCCATGACCGGCGAGCACGGCGCGGCCCTGCGGGAGGCGGGCATCACCGTAAACTACTCCAACGGCCTGACTACCCTGGAGTTCAACGAGGATAAATTCCGCGCCGCCCTGAACAACGACCCCGATAAGGTCCGGGACGCCTTCACNTCCAGCGTGGAGTCCGGCGCCAAGAGCAACGGACTGATGCAGGCCCTGAAGCAGCCCCTGGATATCTACGGCAAGACCGAGGGCGGCAAGGGCGTGCTGGTGGAAAAGGCGGGCTCTCCCCTGGCCCCCAGCACCATGTACAACAACACCATTCAAAAAGAGCTCAACAACATCGNCTCGCAAATTGAGCGCTGGCAGGACAAGATGGAGGACCAGATTGACCACTACACCAGCCAGTTCTCCCGCTTGGAGCAGCTCATCCAGCAGATGAACTCCCAGAGCTCCTACTTCTCCCAGCTGATGGCGGGCGGCTGATTTTAAAAAGGCGGTGATCCACAAACAATGGATATGAAAGGCTTCCAGTCATACAAGGAGCAAAGCGTCAACACCATGACCCAGGGGGAGCTGCTGCTGCTTTTGTATGACGAGCTGTATAAACGCCTGTCTCAGGCGGAGCTCATGCTGGATCAGCAAAACTTCCCCGTCTATGAGGCTTCCATTGAGCGTTCGGTCGCCATCATCGACTANCTGGACTCCACGCTGGACCGGCAGTATCCCATCAGCAAAAACCTGGCCCAGCTGTACGAGTATTTTACCTATGAGCTGGGCCGGGCGAAAATCGGCCGCCGCAAGGAGGTCCTGACCCATGTGAAAAGCATGGTGGGCGAACTGCGGGNCGCCTNCNGCCAGGCGCAAAAGAGCGGAGACTCGGGAAAGTAGGGATTCAAGATGGAAGCACCGGCGCTGATGGATGCCCACGTACAGCTGAAACGAATCTATACCGCGCTGAACGAGGCCCTGGATTTGACCCGCCAGCTGGCGGACGCCGTGGACCGGGACGATCAGGTTTCGGCGCAGATGCTGGTTTCCATGCGGCAGGAGCCCATTGACAAGCTGTCCAGGGCCCGCCAGGCCCTGGACCAGCAGCGGCAGAGCTTGCCGCCCTCCGCTGCCGCCCGCCTTTCCGCCATTTTGAGGGGCGAGGCGGCGGAGTCGGCGGAAGAGGCTCCGCTGACGGCCCAGATCGGCGTGAATCAACGGGTCTTGAAGCAGCTTGTGGAGCTGGACCAGGTGGTCAACCGCAAGCTGGCGCGAGAGAAGTCCATTTACAAATAAGACAACGCGCGAGAGCCGGAGCCCGGCCGGATTGTCCGGGCTCCCGCCTTTGCGCGCGTAAGGACGGATACCGGGAAACCGCCGCCCGGCGGAGGACGAAGCCCAGTTCGCCGGAGGCATGATTCAAGACTACGGGAGCGCAGAGTATGCCCACGATTACGCTGGAAAATGTGACAAAGAACTATAAGCTGGACCGACGGCAGCAAAAAGAGCAGAAGGGTAAAAAGTATGAGGTCGGCGTGGAGGATATCAACCTGACCATCCGGCAGGGGGAGTTTGTCTTCCTGGTCGGCAGCAGCGGCGCAGGCAAGAGCAAGATGCTGGACCTGATTTCCGGGAAGATTAGGCCCGACAAGGGCACGGTGTACCTGGATAAAAAGGACCTCTCCAAGCTGATTCCCTGGAGCCAGAANCGCATGGCCATCCTCTTCGGCAAGGTCCAGCAGGAGCACAGCCTTATCCGGAAAATGACCGTGGAGGAAAACCTCTGGGTGGCCGCCCAGGTGGGACGGCGCCGCTTTGAAAGCGGCAAGCATGTGGATCTCCGGGTGAAGAAGGTGCTGGGCCTGGTGGGGATGCGGGGCGTGGAAGCCCGGTATCCCGTGGAGATGTCCATTGGCGAGTGCCGCCGGGTGGAGTTGGCCCGGGCCCTTATCAACAGCCCCCCCATTCTGGTGCTGGACGAGATCACGGCCAACCTGGATGACGACAACATCTGGGATATGTTCCAGCTTTTGCAGGAGGTCAACCGCATGGGCACCACCGTCATCATGGCCACCCACGCCAGCCGGTATGTCAACATCATGCGCCGGCGGGTGATTACATTGGTGGACGGGAAGATTTTCGGCGATGTCGAGAAGGGAAGATACGGCGACGTGGTGTGAAAGCCTCGGGAAGCCGATTAGAATAAAAGAAATCTTGACGCATTTAAGAAAACGAGGAGGAAGCAGGAAATGATAAAAAACATGAAGATCAGGAAGAGCCTGATTATGGGGTTCGGGATCACCATCGTTGTTTCCGCGATCATCATCATCGTGTCGCTGGTCCTGATGGCGATGCAGAAGGGGCAGTACACCGACATTCTGGATAAGTACGTGGCGTCCAATGAACTNGTGTCCGAGTGCCGCATCAGCTACAACATCGCCGCCCGGAATCTGCGGGACGCGGTGCTGTCCGGCGACATGACCAATGTGGACGCCACGAACAGTAAAATCAGTGAGCTGAGCGCCCAGCTGACCGAGCTGTCCAATACCTATCCCCTGGACGACAAGACTGAGCTGAACTCCTTCATCAGCCTGGTGGAGGCCTGGGAGAAGGAGGCCGCCAGCATCGGCGAGACGGCCCGTACAAACCAGCAGAAGGCAGCCGAGATGCTGGTCAATGACTGCACTCCCGCTTTGAATCAAATGGCCACCGCCGGCGAAGGACTGGCCGCCAAGCTCCAGGCGGAGCAGGAANCCATCATCAAGCGGCAGAGCACGGTTTCCAACATTGCCATGATCTGCATTGTGGTAGCTATGATNATTGCCACTCTGGTGNTGCTNCGGCTGGCCCTGATCATCATCAAGAGCATCGTAATCCCCACGGAGAAGGTCCGGGCCGCCCTGGTGGGCTTCAGCGAGGGCAAGCTGGATATCCCCGTGGACTATGAGAGCAAAAGCGAGCTGGGCGAGATGTGCGACGCCCTGCGGACCAGCCAGAAGGTATTGGACNGCGTCATCAAGGACGCCTGCCGCCTCCTGGAGGAGATGGGCGAGGGCAACTTCAACTGCCGCACCGAGGCCGAGCAGTACTACGTGGGCGAGCTGTCCGACATGCTCAAGTCCATCCAGATTATCAACCGCAGCCTCAGCGACACCCTGGCCCAGATCAGCCTCAGCGGCGAGCAGGTTTCCTCCGGCTCCGACCAGGTGTCCACCGGCGCCCAGGCCCTGGCCCAGGGCGCGACCGAGCAGGCCAGCGCCGTTCAGGAGCTGTCCGCCACCATCGCCGAGATCTCCAGCCGCTCCCAGAGCAACGCCAAGCGGAGCGAGGATGCCATCGACCACTCCAAGAACGCCGACCTGCGGGTCCGGGAGAGCGCCGACTACATGGAAGAGATGGTCAAGGCCATGGAGAAAATCTCCAGTTCCTCCGAGGAGATTGGAAAGATCATCGCCACCATCGAAAACATTGCCTTCCAGACCAACATCTTGGCGCTGAACGCCGCCGTAGAGGCCGCCCGGGCGGGCTCCGCCGGCAAGGGCTTCGCCGTGGTAGCCGACGAGGTGCGCAACCTGGCCACCAAGTCCGACCAGGCCGCCAAGGCCACCAAGGAGCTGATTGACAACTCCATCACCTCCGTTCAGTACGGCAGCGAAATCGTCAAGCGGGTCTCCGAGTCCCTGGACAAGACGGTCCAGGCCACCAACGAGTCCATGTCCGCCCTCCAGGAGATTGCCAAGGCCGTGGAGGAAGAGGCTTCTGCCATCGCCCAGGTCACCGAGGGCATCGACCAGATTTCCAGCGTGGTGCAGACCAACTCCGCCACCTCCGAGCAGTCCGCCGCCGCCAGCGAGGAGCTGAGCAGCCAGGCCAGCCTGATGAAGGATCTGCTGAGCAAGTTCCGCCTCCGCAACGACAGCGGAACCAGCACCTACACTGCCCCCGCCTACACGGAGGAGAGCGCCGACACCTCCTATGACACCGGCTACACCAGCGGCGGAAGCGCCTTCAGCAAGTACTAAGCGGTTGTTCCGCCGGCCAAAGTAAGACGCGAGNTGTCATGGACATGGAATGAACGCAGGACCACTCGCGCCATCCCGCGCTGGCAGTAGAGTTCCCTGCCATGATGCCAGAAAGCGGTTCGGTGCCGCTTTCTGGCATCATNTGCGCCTCTATCGTCGATGCGCTTGAGAATCGGTTATGAAGAGGCAGGAAAAGGAGCGTCGCATGATGAAGGATTTGAGAGCCCAGGAGCAGGATTTGATCTTTGCCCTGGATATCGGGACCCGCAGCGTCGTGGGCGTTGTGGGCAGGCCCTCCGGGGGCCGGTTCAAGGCCCTGGACATCGAAATGGCGGAACACGGAAGCCGCGCCATGCTGGACGGACAAATTGATAACATCCATCAGGTGGGCACCCTGGCCCGGACGGTGACGGACCGCCTGGAGGAGCGCCTGGGCGTCCGTNTGGAGCGGGTCTGCGTGNCCGCCGCCGGGCGGGCCCTGCGGACCCAGAGCGGCAGCTTTACCATGGATATCAGCGCGGAGAAAACCATCAGCGCCGAGACCATCAGCCGCCTGGAGGCGGGGGCCCTCTCCGCCGCCGAAGAGGCCCTGCAGATGGAGGACGAGGTCCGGAGGCAGTTCTTCATGGTGGGCTACACCGTGGCGCAGTACCGGCTGGACAACTATCCCCTGGCCTCCCTGCTGGACCACAACGGGCAAAAAGCGGAGGCGGACGTGGTGGCCACCTTCCTCCCCGGAGAGGTGGTGGAGAGCCTTTATGCCGCCATGCGGACGGCGGGCCTCCAGGTCTCCAGCCTGACCCTGGAGCCCATCGCCGCCATGAACGCCGCCATCCCCGTGGAGCTGCGGCTTTTGAACCTGGCGCTGGTGGACATCGGCGCGGGAACCACGGATATCGCCGTCTGCCGGGACGGCAGCGTCACCGGCTACACCATGGCCACCATCGCCGGGGATGAGATTACCGAGGCCATTATGCAGACCTTCCTGGTGGACTTNCAGACCGCTGAGGAGATGAAGCGGAATCTCCGCCCTGGGGAGGACGTTTGTTACACGGATATCCTCGGCCTGGAGAACACCGCCGCCTTTGAGGAGNTNTATGCCGCCATTCAAGAGCCCANGGGCCGCCTGGCGGAGGCCATCGCCGTCCAGGNGACGGAGNTCAACGGCGGCGCGCCCTCGGCGCTGTTCCTGGCCGGAGGCGGCAGCAAGCTGGAGGGGCTCCGGGAGAAGGTGGCCGCCAGCTTAGGGATGGACGAGCGCCGGGTGGCCATCGCCGGAAACAATTTTGCCAAAAGCGCCTTTGCCGACGAGATNGACCTGAACAACCCGGAGTATGCCACGCCCCTGGGGATTGCCATTTCCGCGGGCCTGGGGCTTTTGAACGACAGCTATGTCATCACCCTCAACGGGGAGACCGCCAAGCTCTTCCGCAGCGGGACGCTGACGGTCCGGGNCATTCTGCTGATGAACGGCTATACCTACGCCGACATGCTGGGCCGCTCCGGGAAGAACCTGGGGGTGACCCTCAACGGACGGCGCATGGTCCTCCGGGGCGAGCCCGCCGCGCCCGCCATTCTCCGGGTGAACGGGGAGGAGGCGGCCATCAACGCGGTGGTCCACGCGGGGGACAGCATCCGCTTCCAGCCCGCCCGCAGCGGCAGGGACGCCGCCAAGACCCTGGGCGAGCTGCTGGGGAAGGATTTCTCCGGCCGGGTGCTGCTGAACAACCGGGAGGGTGACCGGAAGGCCCCCCTGCGCCAGGGGGATGTGATCCTGACGCTGGAGGGCCCGGCGGGCCTTATTCCCCCGCTGCCGGAGCTTCCGCCGGAGCAGCCGGAGAAGCCGGAAAAGACCGCCCCCCAGCCGGAACCCGACGCCCCGCCTCCGGCGCCTTTGCCGGAGGAGAAGGCGGAGCCGGTTTCTGAGGAGCCTCCCCAGCCGGAGCCCCCGAAGCCGGTGAAGCCCCGAATCCGCAAGCGGGAGGTGGAGATCCTCCTAAACGGCAAGCCCGTGGTTCTGCCGCCCAAGGAGAACGGCCAGCCCTATTACGTTATGGACCTGCTGGAGCGGTCCGGCGTGGATTTCGAGAAGCTGGAGGGCCCCGTCCGCCTGGCGGTGAACGGAACGGAATGCGGTTTCAGCCAGGCGGTGAAGGACCGGGATTCCATCACCATCCACTGAAAGCGGGCCGCTTGAGTATAAGTAGGAGAGTGAAGCGTTGAAACAGGATAAGGCTGATAAGATCATACAAAAGGCCGAGCTCAAGGCGAAAAAAGCCGCCCAGCAGGTGGAAGCCGCCGGCAAAAAGGCCGAGGCGGCGCGGAAAAAGCAGGAGGCCCTGGCCCAGAAAAAAGCCGCCAAGGCTGCCGCCGCCGCCACAAAAAAAGCCGCCGCCAAGACCAAAAAGGCCGAGGCTGTGGCCAAGAAGGCCCAGGCGGCCGCGCAAAAGGCGGAGGAGAAAAAGGCCAAGGCCTTGGTCAAAGCCGCCTCCAAGTCCTCCGGGCCCGCGAAAGAGGGCGAGGGCGGTGAAGCAGAGGGAAAGAAAAAGAAGGGCAAGAAGAAACTGCTGCTTATTCTCATCCCGGTGCTGGCCGCCGCCGTCGGCGTGGGGGCATTCTTCTTCCTGAAGGGCGGCGGGGAAGAGGAGGCGGAGGAGCTGGAGCCCATCCAGATTCCGCTGGAGTACGTGCTGAACGAGGTCCACATCACCGCCCTTCCGGTGAGCGGGGAAGAGGTGCTGGTCTACCAGGAGGAGGTCCAGCCGGAGCCCCCCGCGGAGCCGGAGGAGGAGGAAGAAAAAGACAAGGAGCAAGACGCCTCCGAAGAGAACGGGGAAGAGGGGCAGGCGGAGGAGCCCGCCGGAACGGAAGAGCCCGCCGCTGAAACGGAGGAGGTTCCCCCGAAAACCCTCTACCGCTACGAGGGGCTGAAGAACCCCGCCGGCCTGATTGCCGGTTATACGGCGGTTATGACCTGCGAGGACGCGGGCTTCTCCGTGGTGGACGAGACGCTGCTGCGGATCGATCCGCCGGAGGAGTTCGCCGCGCAGGGTTCCGTCCAGCTGGCCCGGAACGAGCCCAAGGGGGAAGATGGAACCGGCGGAGGGGTTTCCTCCCTGCTGCTGAGCTGGGAGGGAACCAGCTGCTCCGTGCTGCTGGATACGCTGGAGGGCCGGGTCCACGACCCGAAGCCGGAAGCGTCCGCTCCCTCCGCTCCCAGGCGGGGCCTGTCGGACCTGGAGGCCATCCATCCCTCCAAGCTGGGCTTGCCCGGCGAGTCCATGGAGGCCTATGAGATGATTCCGCAGGAAGGGTCCGTCCGCATTGCCGGGTCCATCTGCGTGCGGGTGAATATCTACGGCGAGGGCAACCGGTTTGCCGGAAGCTACTTCTTGTCTACCGACGGAAAGCTCTATAAGCTGGACGAGAGCGTCAANAAGGTGGTGGAGCTGGAGTGNGAGTGATCCGGAACCAGCCGGAGGCTTCCGGGCAGTCCCGTTAAGCGGTAGGCCGTCCGGCCCTGCGCCGCTGTGAGCAGGGGGGCTAAGAGGCTCTCCAGCACGCAGGCGGAGGACCGGACGGAGAGGGCGTCCCGCCCCGGCGTCAGCGCCCGGGCGGTCTCCGGGGCCACCCGGACGACGTCCACGCCGTACTCCCGGCCCAGGGCCGCAATCTGTTTGACGGTGTCGGCTTGCCGGGCCTCCCCATCCAGGGCGCGAAAACCGATGACGCCGCTGAAGCGGCCCGCGATTTCCCGAAGCACGCCGAGGCGCACCATCGCCCGGCGTGCTTCTTCGTTTTCCCGGAAGAGCCGCTCCGCCAGCTCCGCCGGTCCGGCGGGCTCCCCCGGGTCCGCCGCCTTCTCCCGGAGGGGGGCGCGGTCCTGGGAGAAGCCCAGGGGACGCCCACCCGCCGCCGTCAGGTCCGCGTTGGTGGTGAAGACGAGGATACAGCGGCGGAAGTCCAGCTCCCGGTTTCCCTGTTCGTCGGCCCTGCGGGCCGTGCAGCGGCCCTCGTCCAGGATGGACATGAAAACCTTCAGGACCTCCGGGTGGGCCTTTTCCAGTTCGTCGAACATGAAGACGGNGAAGGGGTCCCGCCGCACTGCCTCAAAGACGGGCTGGTCCTCATAGCCCACATAGCCCGGCGGCGCGCCGGTGAGGCGATGGACGGAGTGGGCTTCGGTGAAGGTGTTCAGCTCCGTCCAGACAAAGGAGTACCGCCGCCCGCAGCAGCGCTCCAGAGCCGGGGCCAGGGCCTTCCCCAGCTCCGACTTCCCCACGCCGGTGGGCCCGTGGAAGACCAGGGACAAGGGGCGGGCCGGGGCCTTCTTCCCCGCATGGCTGTAGAGCCGGAAAGCGGCGGCCTCCACGGCCCGCCCCTTGTC
>NZ_CAJMXG010000087.1:0-11747 GCF_905219725.1 Oscillibacter sp. CU971 | reverse complement strand
TTCCTCCTTTGTCAACCCCTTTTTACATCTTTTTTTGACTTTATCTTCTCCTTATTCCTAACTTAATGACATTACTTAAAGTGGGACAGGCTCTCTCCGGCCTGTCCCGCGCCTTATCGTTAGTCGTTGTCCCAGTTGTGCCACACATTCTGCACGTCGTCGCTGTCTTCCAGCATGTCAATGAGCTTTTGCATGTTTTTCACGTCGCCTTCACCACTGAGTGTGATGTAGTTCTGGGGAACCATTTCCACCTCTGCGCTGACGAAGCTGTATCCCTTCTCTTCCAAGGCTTTTACCACATCGTTGAACGCATCGGGATCACAGGTGATTTCCAGCGCCGGGCCGTCCGCCTCGAAGTCCGCCGCGCCGGCGTCCAGCGCGTCCATCATGACGGTTTCCTCGNNCAGCTCCCNTTCNTCATNGTCAATGACANTGACGCCCTTTTTGTCGAAGGACCAGGACACGCAGCCGATGGCTCCCAGGTTGCCGTTGCACTTATCAAAGGCATGGCGGACCTCCGGCGCGGTGCGCTGGCGGTTGTCGGTCAGGGCCTCTACGATGACGGCCACACCGCCGGGACCGTAGCCCTCATAGGTGACGGCCTCATAGCTGTCGGTATTCCCCGCTCCCAGGGCTTTGTCGATGGTCCGTTTAATGTTGTCGTTGGGCATGTTGACTGCTTTTGCTTTGGCAATGACCGTGGCCAGGCGGGAGTTATTATTGGGGTCCCCGGAGCCGCCCTCTTTGACGGCGACGATGATTTCACGGGCGATCTTGGTGAAGGCGGCGGAGCGCTTGGCGTCCGCCGCACCCTTGGTTTTCTGGATATTATGCCACTTGGAATGTCCTGACATGGCGTTTATTCTCCTTCCACATAGTATTGAATCGCTTCCTTATGGGAAGCGGATTTTTGAATTTGCAGATCTGGGAACCGTCCGGCCAAAAAGGCAATCACCTTCTCACAGACCGGGTCTTCTGTTGGGAAGTGTCCCGCGTCGACGAGGTTGATGCCCTTAACCTTAGCGTCCACGAACTGGTGATAGCTCAAATCAGAGGTAACAAAGGTGTCGCATCCAGCGGCAATGGCGGCATCCTCAAACTCCCCGCAGGCTCCGCCGCCCACAGCCACCCGGTGAACGGGCTTCCCGGCGTCAGCATAACGCACGCCGTTGCAGCCCAGGGCCTTAGAGACAAAGCGGACAAACTCCGGCAGCGCCATGGGCTCCGCCCGCCAGCCGCAGCGGCACACCCCCTCGCTGGTGAAGCGCTCCAGCTTCTGGAGGCCGAGAACCTGGGCCAACACATCATTGACGCCGCCTTCCGCAATGTCCAGATTCGTGTGCATGCAGATAGCGGACACATTGGCCCGCAGCAGCCGCGTCAACAAACTGCCTTGGAAGGTATCGTCCCGTACCGTCTGTACCTGGGACCATTTGCAATTCATGATAGGATGATGGGAGACGATCAGCTGACAGCCCGCCGCGATGGCCTCCTCCGCCACCGCGTGGGTGATGTCCAGCGCCACCATGCAGCGGTTGACCTCCTGCCGGGGATCCCCCAGCAGATGCCCCACGTTATCCCACTCCATCGTCCCCTCCCGGGGCGCCAGCTCAAAAAGATCCGCCTCAATTTCACGAACCGTTGGCACGCCGCCACTCCTCTCTCATGGACAGCAGCGCGGTAATGATTTCCCGCAGTCTGTCCGCTTTTTCCAGCCCTTTGCCGGAGCGGTTGATTCCCGCCACCTCCGTTTGCAGGCGGATGATTTTCTGGATGATGTACCGCTCCCCCAGCGGGTCGTGGAGCAGGGCCGCCCCGCCGTGAAGCTGCCCCAGAGTCAGGGACATCTCCCCTCCCCCGGCCTCCATCACCGGGTAAAGGACGCCCCGGTCCTCCACCAGGGCCTCCCGGCGGATGGCATAGCCGTTCTCCGCAAGGAACGCCCGCAGAACCTCCGCCCGGGTCTGGGGCTGGAGCAGCAGCGTGTGCTTCCCCCCCGCGGTCCAGGGAGCCCGGGCCAGAATGGCGGCGATGTTCTCGCCCCCCATCCCGGCAATGACGAAGGCATCCGCCTCGTCCGGAGAGACCACCGCCAGGCCGTTCCCGAGCCGGTAGTCAATGCCGTCCGCTCCCCAGGTCCTCCCGGTCTCCCTGGCACGGGCCAAAGGCCCTTCCCGCAGATCACAGGCAATGGCGGAGGCCACGCGCCCGTGGAGCCGGAGCCACACGGGCAGATATCCATGATCCGTGCCGATATCGGCCAGCCGCGCGCCGGGAGGCACCCAGTCCGCCAACCGCCGAAGGCGGGGCGTCAGTTCCAAGTCCCGCAAGACGGCGTCACTCCGGCTTTTTGTTGGCCTCTTCGTTCACCAGAGCCAGCAGCTTTTCCACGTCGATGCCGTGGACCATGCAGGCCTCTTCCACAGTCTCTCCCCGGGAGGAGNGNCAGCCCAGGCAGTGCATGCCGATGGACAGGAAGATAGGCGCGGTGTGGGGGGCGATGTCCAGGATATCGCCGATGATGGTGTCTTTTGTAATCTCGATCATTTCTGGATTCCTCCGTGTTGAAATAGGTTTCAGCGTTCGGCTGTCCGGTTCCTTGGAACAAATTTCCGCAGACAGCCATCGTTCCGCTATTATACTCTATTATTTGCCCGAATTCAATAGAAAATCCGACAAAAGCCGAAAGCGGCCCTTATGCTTTTCTTTCCTCCCGATAGCTCTCCGACTCTTTCAAGGAAAACCATGGAACACCGCATAAATCCAGAGGTGATTTGCAAATGGCAGATTTTGCCTATAGTTGCCTTTCATATCCGCTTGTGGTATAATAAAACTAGGGCAGTTTCCAGAAATAATGAGAAAAAAGGAATCGAGGGCAAGGCGGAGGACACAGGCGGGCTGACGCCCGTCAAGGACGGCAACGCGCCCCTGCGATTCCTGGACCGCAGAACGTTTCTCATGATTTTTAGGTGCTGCTCTTATATGAAATGGGAGGCGCAGCTGTGAAAAAATATGTATATGTAAACGTTCATATTGGCAAGTTTTGCGGAGCAAAATCAGAGGAGCACCGGGATATCATTGACGAATACGCGGCCAAGGGCTGCCGCTATGTCGGGTATATTCCGACGAATATCAGCGATTACGGAAAGATAAAGGATATGGATTTAGTCTTTGAGACAGACCTTTGACCCTCCGTGCCCAAAAAACGTCCCCACGCTTCCGCGTGGGGACGTTTTCAGCGAATTGGCACAAGAGACGAAAACCGGAAAAACCGATTAGCGCTGCTCCTCGCGCATCTTGGCGAAGCACTCGCTGCAATAGACCGGACGGTCAGAGCGGGGCTCGAAGGGCACGCGGGCCTCGCCGCCGCAGGCGGCGCAGACAGCGGTGAAATACTCCCGGGGACCGCGGGCGGCGTTCTTGCGGGCGTCGCGGCAGGCCTTGCAGCGCTGGGGCTCGTTCTGGAAGCCGCGCTCGGCATAGAACTCCTGCTCACCGGCGGTGAACACGAACTCCTGACCACACTCTTTGCATACTAAGGTCTTGTCTTCGTACATGATTTTACCCTCTCTTTGAAAAGAAAATTATATTGCGTTCAGCGTTTGCTGAGATCGCCGGAAAGTAATTGCCGCGCCACCTTGCGTCGAATGCGCTGCACGGCGTTGTCCACGGATTTCGGGGGTTTGTTCACCGCTTTTGCAATTTCCCTGCAAGAAAGACCGTCCAGATAGAACCCCAAAATCTTTGCTTCAAACTCGGACAACTGTTTCCGGACACCGGATAAGAGGGCTGCCGTGTGTTCCCTGTCGATCAGGAAATCTTCGGGATTACGCTGCGCCAAATTATTGGTCCCAGAGGTGAGGGGATTGCTGTCAAAATGGGAGTCGTCTAGGGATAGCGATTGATTGAGCGGCTGCTGCTTATCCCGCGCCGAAGCGCGGAGCACAGAGTAGAGTCGGCTGCGGATGCAGATTTCAGCGAAAGTACGGAAGGACGCCTCTTTCCCGGCGTCGTATTCCCGGACGGCCGTGATGAGACCCACCATACCTTCCTGCGTAAGATCTTCGCTGTCGCCGCCCGCCAGGAAGAAGGGGCGGGCGCAGGTGCGGACCAGGCGGTTATACCGGGTAACGAGGGCTTCCTCCGCCAGGCGGTTTCCCGACGCGGCTAGGAGGCACAATTCCTCATCGCTCTGCATCCCCATCTCCGGCATGTCGTTCTCATAAGTATTGTGCATGTTGTATTATACCCATCTGCCAAGGAAAATGTCAAGCAAATTATCAAAATAAACGCGAGATTTCCCTAAAATTTTAGTGATTTTATAAGGCTAACCAGAAAATCGGCCGTATTATGCGCAATTTCGGTCGTCTTTGCCTCTACCATTACCCGAATCAGGGCCTCTGTCCCCGAGGCGCGGACCAGCACCCGGCCCTCCCCGTTCAGGACGGCCTCTTGTTTTTTGACCGCCTCCGCCAATTCTTGGGAGGCCATGATCTTCTCCTTCACGCCGCCGCTGTGGGGCACTTCCACGTTGATAAGCACCTGGGGATAGGCGGCGCAGACGGAGGCCAACTCCGACGCCTTCTTCCCCGCCCGGGCCAGGACCTGGAGGAACTGAAGGGCCGTCACCTGCCCGTCTCCGGTGGTCTCCAAGGCGGTAAAGATGGTGTGCCCGGACTGCTCGCCGCCGATGCGGAAATCCCGGCGGAGCATTTCCTCCAGCACATTCCGGTCTCCCACGGCGGTACAGGCCAGGTCGATTCCATGATTGCGGCAGAACTCGTGGAGGCCCAGGTTGCTCATCACCGTAGCCACGATGGCGTTTCCCCGGAGGACGCCCCGGCGCTTCATGTCCANGGCGCAGACGGCCATGACCTTATCGCCGTCTATCACGCCGCCGGTTTCATCCACCAGCAAACAGCGGTCCGCGTCGCCGTCGAAGGCCACGCCGATGTCATAGCCCTCCTTTACCACCTGGGCCGCCAGGTCCTCCAGGTGGGTAGAACCGCAGCGGTCGTTGATGTTCACGCCGTCGGGGGTCCGGTGGAGGAAGACGGTGTGGGCCTTGAACCGTCCGAACAGCTCCGGGGCCGTGGCGCTGGCGGCGCCGTTGGCGCAGTCCACCAGGATGCGCAGCCCCGCCAAATCCGAGTCAATGGTGGAGGCCACGAAGTCGATGTAATCCCGCTTGAGCTGCTTCATGCCGTGATGGCGGCGGCCCAGTTCCCCCCTGGTCTTGAGAGCCATGGGTTCTTTAGAAAGGATTTTTTCCTCCACCCGCTCCTCCAGCGCGTCGGAGAGCTTGTAGCCCTGGCTGTTGAAAACCTTGATGCCGTTGTGCTCATAGGGGTTGTGGGAGGCGGAAACCACGATGCCCGCGTCCGCCTTTTCCTGCTGGGTGAGGTAGGCCACGGCAGGCGTAGGAATATCTCCCACGGGTTTTACGTCGCTGCCCACGGAGCACAGCCCCGCAATCAGCGCCGCCTCCAGCAAATCGGAGGAGATGCGGGTGTCCTTGCCCAGGACCACCGTGGGGCGCTGCCCCCCCTTTTCCTCCATCAAAACCGTGCCCACGGCCTGCCCCACCCGGAAGGCCAGGTCCGCCGTCAGGTTCTCCCCCACGATGCCCCGGATGCCGTCGGTGCCNAATAGCTTGCCCATAGATTCGTTACCTCTTTCTTCCAAAATTGTCAAATTCCCGCCTCAGCGCCCGCTCTGTGGCGGGGATCACCGCCAGGAACGGGATCAGTTGTATTCCAGATAAAATTGTGCCAAGCTTCCCCACCGTGCCAATGTCCCGCCCAAACAGCAGCGCCATCCACACCAGGGAAACCGCCAGCGTGGGCCGCCCTGCCCGGACCAAGAAGCGCCCGCTGTAGGCATGGGCGAACTCCCAGGTCTGCCGGTTCCGCATGGAGCGGGCCGTACGGTAGCCATAGCCGCCGTTGATCTCCCCCGGCGGTTTTTTCGCAAAGCTCCGTCCCAGGAGAAGCATGCTCCCGGGAATCAGCAGGGCGGTTGCCAGCATGAACAGCCAGAACAAAAACTCCGTCATATTTCCTCCTCCAGAAGATACCGCAACATCCGCTCCGGATCGTCCAGGAAGCGCTTTGTCAATTGGTAGTGCTCCGTCTCCCGGTACTCCACCGCACGGATGCCCTCTTCGCTCAGCTCATAAATTCTGGCCCCGGGAAACGCCATCAAAATCGGCGAATGGGTCGCCACGATGAACTGGGAATCCGCCTTCACCAGCTGGTCCATCTCCCCCATCAGCGTCAGGAGGCGCGAGGGCGACAGGGCCGCCTCCGGCTCGTCCAGCAGGTACAGCCCTTCCCCGCCGAAACGGTTCTGAACCAGGGCCAGGAAGCTCTCCCCGTGGGACTGGCTGTGGAGGGATACGCCGCCGTAGCTGTCAATCAGCCTCGGGGAAAAGGAGGGCTCCTCGTCCATTTCGTCAATGTTGGTCGCCACATTGTAAAAGCTCTCCGCCCGGAGGAAGANGCCATCCCTGGGATACCGTTTCCGGGCGGGAGTCAGATACTCTCCCAGCACGGAGTGGGTGGCCCGGGTGGAGAAATTGAAATTCCGGGTGCCGCCCTCCGGGTTGAAGCCGCAGGCCACGGCGATTCCCTCCAGCAGGGTGGATTTCCCCGTCCCGTTCTCCCCCACCAGGAAGGTGACGGGCCGGTCGAAGTTCAGGACGCCGCCCTTTATTAAGTAATTTACCGGCCCCAGAAGCCGGAGCCAGCTTTCCCCGGGCAGCTCCCGGCGGAGGCGGACGGAGGCCAGATACACGCCGCTCACAACCGCAGCTGCTCCATCACGTCCTCCGGGGCCGCGCCGCCGGGAATGGGCTTATGCAGGTGCTGATAGGCCTTCTGCGTCACGCAGCGCCCCCGAGGGGTCCGGGTCAGAAAGCCCAGCTGCATCAGATAGGGTTCATAGACATCCTCCAACGTGACGGATTCCTCCCCAATGGTGGCGGCCAGGGTATCCAGGCCCACAGGCCCGCCTCCGTAGTTGTCGATGATGGCCTCCATCATCCTCCGGTCCACCGGGTCCAAGCCCAGATAGTCAATTTCCAGGGCACAAAGGGCCTTGTCCGCCACGTCTTTTGTGATAACGCCATCCGCCCGGACCTGGGCAAAATCCCGCACCCGGCGGAGCATCCGGTTGGCGATTCGGGGCGTGCCCCGGGAGCGCCGGGCAATTTCATAGGCTCCCTCCGGCACAATGTCCACGTTCAGAATTCCGGCGGACCGGGTGACGATTTTCGCAAGCTCCTCCGGCGTGTAGAGTTCCAGCCGCAGAGTCACGCCGAAGCGGTCCCGCAGGGGCGCGGAAAGCTGGCCCGCCCGGGTTGTGGCTCCGACAAGGGTAAACCTGGGCAGATCCAGCCGGATGGAGTTGGCGGACGGGCCCTTCCCCACGATGATGTCCAGCACGTAATCCTCCATGGCCGGATACAAAATTTCCTCCACAGAGCGGTTCAGCCGGTGAATTTCATCCACAAAGAGGAGATCTCCCTCATTCAGGTTGGTCAGCAGTGCCGCCAAATCCCCCGGCTTCTCAATGGCGGGGCCGGAGGTGATGCGGATGTTGACCCCCATCTCCTGGGCGATAATGCCCGCCAAGGTGGTCTTGCCCAGGCCCGGGGGGCCGTGGAGCAGGACGTGGTCCAGGGACTCCTCCCGCTTCCGGGCGGCCTCGATGAAGATGGACAGGTTTTCCTTGGCCTTCTCCTGACCGATGTAATCCCGGAGGCTTTTGGGCCGCAGGGAGCTCTCCTGGGCGTCCTCTTGGAGGAAGGTTTTCGCCACAATAGGCTCTTCGTAAATATCGCTTCCAAAGTCGATGCTCAAACGCTCACGTCCTTTTCCCGGGAAATTTCACTGAAAGATGCCGCCGGCGATGATGGAAAGCACCGCCGTACCCAGCAGGGTGCCCGCGGCCGCCAGCCACCGCTGGGCCCTGGCCTGATACCGCTCCGCCTCCTCCTGCTCCAGGTCATGACCGTTCAGCAGAAGGCAGTATTTGGCAAAACGGAACATCGCGAAAATGCTCCCCAAAAATCCAATAGCAACAAGCCTGGATAAAATCACCGCAGGCGCCCCCCCTCCGCTTGAAACGGTCACAGCCGCTCGGCCAGCTCCCGCACCTTCTCCAGGAAGGACTCCTCCCCAAAGGTGTTGAGCTTAAGAAACATCCCCTGGCTGCCTCCGGCGGCAATGGCGGAGAGAAACAGCTCCTCCCCCTGCCCCAGAAGCGTCAGCGTCAGGCTGAGCCGGTTTCCCCCGGCAAGACTGTAGCGCTCATAGACCCGCACGGCGCAGCGGACGCCTCCGGCAGAATAGTCGCTGCCGTCCTCAAAGCTGGCGGTGACGCTGCCGCTGAGGATGCCTTGGTGGAGCCGGTCCAGCGCCGTGTCAAAGTTTCCATGGAAGCGGTACTCGTATTTCGCCATAAAAACGCACCTTCCTTACGGCATAGTTCCGCAGAAGCCGTGTAAAGCGTTTTAGCTTTCCGGAAATTTAGGGGGCTAAAAAGCAAAACCTTGCCGAAAAAGCGTAAAATATATTGTAAAGGATATTTGCTATACAGTTACTGTGATCTCTTCTGTTTAGAGCTTAGCCATGCGCTTCAGCCCCTGCCGGACAATCTCCTCCAGCGGCAAATCCAGATCCAGGCCCTTCAAGGCCACGGAGACCTCCTGGCTGGAGTAGCCCAGCACCGCCAGGGCCTGGGCGGCTTCCGCCGCCTTGTTCCCAAACACCGCCGGAGCGGGCGCACCCTTGCCGCCGGAAAAATCCAGTCCCCCGGCGGATTCCTTGGCCATCTTGTCCTTTAATTCCAAAATAATGCGCTGGGCAATCTTCTTCCCTATCCCCGGCGCGGCGGTCAGGGCCTTTTCATCTCCCGTGACGATGGCCATAGCCAATGTCTCCGGCGTGCCGGAGGACAAGACGGCCAGCGCCGCCTTAGGCCCTACGCCGGAGACGCCAATGAGCAGTTGAAAGCTTTTCAATTCGCTTTGGGTGGCAAAGCCGTACAGCTCGAAAATGTTTTCCGCCACGTTCAGATAGGTGTAGAGCCTTTTCCGCTGGCCCTTTTTCAGCGCGGCCAGAGTGTTGTTGGTGGTTTTGCAGGCATAGCCCACGCCTCCGCAGTCAATGACCGCCAGATAGGGCAGAATCTCCGCTACCGTGCCGTCCAGATAATAAAACATAGCGCCTCCGTTTTATCTTCGTCAGACCGTCTCCGGCGCGCCCTCATTCCGAGGCAGCCGGGAGGTAAAGCTCCGGGCGTGGCATAAGGCCAGCGCCAGGGCGTCGGCGGCGTCGTCGGGCCGGGGGACCTTTTCCAGCTTCAAGAGACGCCGGGTCATGTCCATCACCTGCCGTTTCTCCGCCTTGCCGTAGCCCGTCACCGCCAGCTTTACCTGGGAAGGGGTGTATTCGTACAGGGGCACGCCGCACTTTTCGGCGGCATAGAGCAACACCCCCCTGCCGTGGGCCACGGCGATGCCGGTGGTAATGTTGGTATTGAGAAACAGCTCTTCAATGGAGATAACCTCCGGTTTTAACCGGCTGATGAGCTCCTCCATGTCGGTGCCGATTTGGTAAAGCCTCCGGCTCAGGGGCAGCCCCGCCGGGGTGGTAATGGCCCCATAGGTTATCATCCGCGCCTGCCTCCGTTCCGCCTCCACCAGTCCAAAGCCAATGGTGGCAAAGCCGGGATCGATGCCTAATATCCGCATACTCCGCCCCTTTCGGCTTGCATTCCTAGTTAGTATAGCAAATTTGACTGGAATGCGCAACAGAAAAAACGGTTGATTTGCGGGCCTAGGGAAAAAGGCATGGGCTGGATTTTTCCAACCCATGCTCCTAGGCGCGGCGTGCATCGGCGAAGGAAAGGGGGCCTTTCCCCCGGTTCCGGCATAGAAAATGAAGGTACAGCGCCTTGATTGCCGTACCTTCATACATTTCAAACGGTTACATTGCGGGGACGGTTTTTTATGTACCCATCAGGCCCTCGGGTGGGCTTTCTGATAAACGTCCTTCAAGTTCCCCTTCACGACGTGCGTGTAAATCTGCGTAGAAGAGATATCCGCATGACCCAGCATCTCCTGGATAGACCGCAGGTCCGCACCGTTTTCCAACAGATGGACCGCAAAGGAATGCCGCAAGGTGTGAGGCGTGATCTCCTTCTCAATCCCCGCCTTTTCCTGGTAATACTTGATGATCTTCCAAAAGCCCTGACGGCTCATCCTCTCCCCGTTCATATTGACAAAGAGGGCGGTCTCTTCCTCATCGGAGATCAACTGGGGCCGAATCTTCCAAGCATAGTCCTGAAGGGCCTTCACCGCCGTGCGGTATAAGGGGATAATCCGTTCCTTGCCTTTGCTGGAACAGTGAATAAAGCCGGCCGCCAGGTTTAGGTCTTCCAGGTCCAGGGTAATTAGCTCGCTGACCCGGATGCCTGTGGCATACAGCAACTCCAGCATGGCGTGGTCCCGAAATCCCTTGGCGTCCACGCACTGGGGCTGTTCCAGGAACAAGTCTACCTCCTTGGAGGTCAATATCTTCGGATACTTCCGCTCCGCCTTGGCGGCGGCGACGCCCTTGGCGGGATTCGCCTTCACCTTGCCGCTAAATATCTGAAAATTGTAGAAGGATTTGACGGAGGCCAAAAATCGGGTCACAGAAGCGGCGGATTTTCCCCGGCTCAGCATCCAGTCCATATAGGACTGGACCGTCTCGGCGGTCACCTCCAGCAGCTCCGGGCCCCGGGCCTGCAAATAATCCGCAAACTGGGATATGTCCCGCAGATAAGAAGACACCGTATTCTGGGAGGCGTGTTTCTCCCGCACCAGATATTCCTCATAACGCGCGATCTCGTCCGTAGCAATCCCTTCTCTCTTTACCAGTCTTACCAATCAGAAACCGTGTTTCCTATCCAATCAGCATCCGCTCTAAAAGCTGCCGTAAAAACCAGGGGGTCAGCATCAGGTCGGCGCAGACCCCTGCCAGCAGCACCCCCGCGACGGCCGCCAGGCGGCCCCACCACTCCCGGCCATACAGAGCGGGACCGGCTCTCCGCCCGCCGCCCAGGGAGAGACAGGCTAAGGCTGCCGAGCGCTCCAGCGCCGGAACGGCCAGCAGGAAATAGCAGGGCAGCGTCACCACGCACCGGAGGCCGAATACCGCCAGCGCCAGCAGCACCCCGTCCGGGCCAAAGGACGCCGTGAAACAGCAGACGGAAAAGGACAAAAAACCGCCGAAAGCCCCGGTCACTAACGGAAGCGCCAGCACACCGATGGACGCAAATCCCAGCAAAAACGCCGCCAGCGGATAACGAAAATACAAAACCGCCGCCGACAGCGCCGCCCGGGGAGACGGGTCTTCCTCTCCCACCTTCAAGAAATCCTTCAGGTAGCGGGCCAGCTCATCGCCCGTGGTATCCGGAACCCGACTGGAAAAAACCTGTCCCAAAAGAATGCCGGCGAAAAAAAACAGCGCCAGAACCAACAGGCGGGACAACTGCCGCCTCCACTCCGCCGTCTCCCGCCTTTTCCACTTCAAAGCGCCTCACCTCATCTCATCCTATGAGGAGGGCCGGCGGCTTATACGCATTTTTAGAAAAGTCGGATAACTTGCAGTCAGATAAGAAAACACCCTCCTGCCGGTAACGGCAAGTAAGAAGGTGTGCAACCGCATACGGTTTATTTACATTAATAATATAGCTCA
>NZ_CAJMXG010000086.1:0-11791 GCF_905219725.1 Oscillibacter sp. CU971 | reverse complement strand
ATGGTCCTTTATTGGACGTTTCCTTTACCTTTGTCTGTTTGCCTGGCTTTTACCGGCTTTAATCAGTGCTTCCTTAAGAGCATTTGCGCCGGGACTACAAACATGGCCGAACCCAATTCGCTTTTGAACTGCCGGTTCTCAAAGGTGTCGATTTTGCGGTACAGTCCGTCCAGATATACCTTCTCCGCCTTATTGCTTTTCAAGTCACGGATGGTTTCCAGGCACTCCTGCACACCGTCCGCCATGTTGATCAGGGCGGCGTTCTGCCTGCGGATAAAATAATTCTGCGCTTTCTTGGAAAAGCCAACGATTACCAGGGTGATGGGCAGTACCCACAGGGCGGCGAGGGCCATCTGCCAGTCGTAGCACAGCAGGTTGACCGCCACCAGACAGGTGGAGAAGATAGCGCCGTAAAATTGAGGGACATAGTGGGAGAACATCTGCTCCGTTACCTGCACATCCCCCATGATGGTATTGGTCAGGTCGGCCAAGTCCTTTTTTCCGAAGAAGGACAGGGGGAGCCGCCGCAGCTTCTCCGCCAGCCGGATACGGCAGGCCCCGGATTCCAGGTAAGTGGAGAAGTAGGTGGCGTTGTACTTCCAGAACTCGGAGAGCAGTACCAAAAGCAGCGCCGCGGCAATGCCCAGGCCGTAGAGGGGGCAGTGCCCCTCCGGGACGCTGCCGCTCAAAAGATCGCTTGCCAGCAGATAGAGAAGCCCCACCGGAAGCATCAGCATCAGGTCGGCGACAGTACAGGCGATCACGGCCCGCACCAGCCCTTTCGCCCCTTCTTCGGAGAGGGCAAAGCGTTTCATCAGTCGTTCAGTCATTTCGCGGCACCTACCTTCCAGCTCACAGAGGTCTGATAATCCTGCCACATCTTTGCGTAGAGGCCGCCCCCGGCTACAAGGGTATCGTGGGTCCCGCTCTCCTCCACATAACCCTCCCGCAGCACGAAAATGCGGCCGGCATTCTGGATTGTGGTCAGCCGGTGAGCGATCATAATGACGGTTTTGCCCTTGGAGAGTTTTTCAAAGGCCCGCTGTACCATCGCCTCGTTCTCCGGGTCCGCAAAGGCGGTGGCCTCGTCCAGAATGAGGATGGGCGCGTTTTTCAGCATGACGCGGGCAATGGCGATCCGCTGCTGTTCGCCGCCGGAAAGGTACACGCCCTTGGTCCCGATCACCGTGTCGATGCCCTGGGGCAGCTTCTGAATGATGTCGTCGCATTGGGCCTCATGGAGTACCCGCTCCACCTCCTGGCGGGAGGCGTTGGGCTTGGCAAGGCGGACATTTTCCAGGATAGAGGCTTTCAGCAAGCGGCTGTCCTGGAACACATAGGCCACGGTGTCCATCAGTGTCTCCTTGGAAATGTCCTTCACATTGACACCGCCGATCTGGATGGAACCGCCAGCTACATCCCAAAACCGGGAGATCAGCCCCGCTACAGTGGTCTTGCCGCCGCCGGAGGGTCCTACCAGAGCCACAGTTGCCCCGGCGCCCACCCGAATGGTCACATCACGGAGCGCGTCCGTTGTTCCGCCTGTGTAGCGGAAGGTTACATTTTCCAGGACAACGTCGTTGTCCGTGGNGACCTTGCCGCTGCGGGGTTCGGGCAGAGGCTCCACATCCAGAATGGAGTGGATACGGCTCATGGCGTCCGCAACAATCATGCCGTTTTCGCTCATAAACATCACCTTGGTCATGGCCGTGGCAATGAGGGGCGTGAAGATCACATAGAAGATGAAGTTCAGCAGCACCGGCCCACCGCCCGCCAGAATCAGCGCCAGTACAATCAGGAACGCGAAGGCGCTGTTGACCAGGACCGTATAGGACAGCATGGACGGGCGGCACTTCTTGCAGTAGGACATGACAAACTCGTAATAGCTGTCGATGGTCCCCTTAAACCGTTTGAAGGAGTGAACGGTCTGACCAAATGTTTTGACCACAGGAACGCCCCGCACATACTCCACCGCCTCGTTGTTCATATCCGCCAGGGCGTTTTGGTAGAGCTTCATGTCCTCCGCCATGGAGGGACCGGCCATCTTGANCATAGCCNCACAGCCCAGGATCACCGGCAGGAGGCTGACAAGGCCAAACCGCCAGTCGAACAGGAACAGCATGATAATCATGCAAACCGGCGTGGTGATCGCCGCCGACACATCGGGGAGCTGGTGGGCCAGATAAGTTTCCGTGGCCGCGCTGCTGTCGCTGACGATGCGGCGGATCTTTCCGCTGCCTGTCTCCCCGATGAAACCCAAGGGCAGCTCGGCAATATGGGCCATCAATGCCTTGCGGATGTTCCCGGCAATGCGGAAGGCCGACAGGTGGGAACTCATCAGGGCGCAGACATAAATCACGATGGACAGCACCGCGAAGCCCGCCGCCATCCAGCCGTTGCGGACGATGTGCGTGGCCTGGGCATAGTTGGGGGCCGCCGCAATGACCTCCTGAATGATACGGAACAGGAAAACAAAAGGAAAAAGGGCCAGGATCGCACTGATGGCAGACAGCAGCAGAGACAGATAGGTCAAATACCTGTATCTCCCAGCGTAGCTCATCAGTTCCCGGAGAATACTGTTTTTCTTCAAGTGGATACCTCCTTGTGACCAATAATCTATGATATAGAAAGCGCCGCGGCCGCTCTCTTATATCCGCCCAATAAGTTAGCTATAACTAACTATCGGTCCAAATGAAAGGGGTCTTAGACCCCCATCATGCTGTGCCAGCCGGCAAGGAAAAAATCCTGGAGCTGCCGGACATACTGCTTTGCCCGGTCATAGGGCATATCGTGAACCACGACCTCGAATATCCCGTGGAACATCCCGCTGGCAATGATGTGGCAGAGCTGTTCATCCAGGTCTGGGATGTCCCGGCCCTGTCTGCGCAGGACTTCCATGAAACGCTGGGTGGCTTCCACTTCGATCTCTACCATGTTGTGGATAAAGTTTTCGTAGCTGGTGCCCTGTGCCTTACAGATTAACAGTCTGAACGGTTCAAGATGCTGGTATACATACTCCATCATTTCCTTTACGCAATCACTGGATTCTACCCCTACATGGCTGGGCTGTTCCGCCTCCGGCAGCTCGGAGAACGCCGTCTGTGCCCGCATGAACATTCCCATGACCGCCGCCGCGTGAGGCTCCACCAAAGCGGTGAACAGGGCCTCCTTGCTGGAGTAGTATCCATAAAAGGCCCCGGTCGTCACTCCGGCGTTCTTGACAATCTGCCGCAGGGAGGAATCCGCAAAGCCCTTTTCCAGAAACTCATCCATAGCCGCTTGATGGATGCGGGCTAAGGTTTCGCGCTGTCCGTCCATGATACACCTCAATAATAACAGTGTTATATATCACTGTTACAGAATAGCAGACAGAGGAAACTTTGTCAAGACCCATCTCAACATTTTTCCTCTGCCTGCCCTTGTGCCAAGCGGTGGGCGGGACTGCGCTATTTGTGGAATAGCCCCCTTCTTTTTTAGCCCAGCGCCACATCCAACGCCAGCATGATGGTAAATCCTGCCGCGAAAAACAGCGTCCCCAGGTTGGAGTGTTCCCCGGCAGACGATTCCGGGATCAGCTCCTCCACAACCACATAGATCATCGCTCCCGCCGCAAAACTGAGCAGATAGGGCAGAGCGGGCAAAATCAGTCCTGCCGCCAGCATGGTCAGGATTGCCGCCAGAGGCTCCACGATGCCGGAGAGGACGCCATATAAGAAAGCGCGTCCTTTTCCCACGCCCTCCCCCCGTAACGGCATGGAGATGATCGCCCCCTCCGGGAAGTTCTGAAGGGCGATGCCGAGGGAAAGGGCCAGCGTACCGGCGGCGGTGATGCCGCTGTTTCCGGCCATCCAGCCCGCCAGCACCACGCCTACCGCCATCCCCTCCGGTATATTGTGGAGGGTGACGGCCAGCACCAGCATGGTGGTCCGTTTCAGCCGGGTATGGGGGCCTTCCGGCTGACTGCTGTTCTGGTGCAGATGGGGGATCGTCCTGTCCAAAACCAGCAGGAACAGGACACCCAGCCAAAATCCTATGACGGCAGGGAGAAACGCCCACCGGCCCATATCCTCCGCCTGTTCCATGGCGGGGACAAGCAGGCTCCAGACAGACGCCGCCACCATGACGCCCGCCGCAAAGCCGGTCAGGGCCCGCTGAACCAGCAGATTCATTCCCCTTTTTAAGAAAAATACGCATCCTGCGCCCAATGAAGTTCCCAGGAAGGGAAGAAGCAATTCAAGCAAAACACTTTCTGTCATTTCTTTACGTTTACCTCCCAATGGATGCAGCGGCACAAGGTTTCCATGCCATTATATTCTGCCAGCCAACCGCTTCCGGCAATGCTCCGGCAAATTCATCGCCATCATACGAATATACTCCTCTGTTTCTTCTGATGTGAGATCAAGTCCTATCGCTGGAAACCGTTCTCGGATCAGCTCAACGCAACGCAGAAGATCCTTTGCCAGCAGAAAGCCGGTATCCGTCAAATAGATTTTTCCATATCGTTCCCGCACCAGCAGATTCATATCCATAAGAAAGCCCATCATTTTAGTGACAGAGGCCTTGGAGCAGTTCATGGCTTTTGCAATGTCCTGTGTACCTACATCCGGTTTATTCCGGCCCAACTCGTAGATCGCCAGCAGATAGCGAAGATGGGCTTCCCGTAATTCCGCCATAGAATGATTCCTCCCCAATGGGAGAAGGCATGAGCAGATTCCACTGCCCATGCCTCCTCACCATGTCTTGCAAGATTTGAAGTTTTCAGTGACAGCCGTGACAGTTCCCGCAGTCGCCGTTGCAGCCTCTGCCGGACTTGTGAGATTTCCGCAGGGACCGGACAGCCAGCGCCACAACGCCTGCCAGTACCAGCAGGACGACGATTTCTCCAAGAGTCATAGTTTATTCCTTTCTCACTGCACAGCGGCGGCCACGGAGCTCAGCCGCCGGGTGTTCTCTTCGCCCTGATAGCCCTTGCGAAACAGCAGATACAGGATTCCCACCAGCAGGACCAAAGCTGCAATGGTTCCAATTCCGAACGCCGCTTCGCCGGTGACCAGCCCGCCCAGCTGGAACACAATCAGGCTCACCACATAGGCGAAGCCGCACATATAGCCGATGGCCGCAGCGGTCCATTTGGCGTTGTTCATCTCCCGCTTGATAGCGCCCATGGCGGCGAAGCAGGGGGCGCACAGGAGGTTGAAGATCATGAAGGAGTACGCGGCCATGGCTCCGAAGTCCGCGCCCACGGCGGCATAAATACCGCTGGCGTCCTCCATCAAGTCCGCCTCACCGGCGTAGTGGTAGGCCACGCCGAAGAAGTTGACAACTTCCTCCTTGGCAATCAGGCCGGTAAAGGTGGCGGTGGTAGCTTTCCAGGCCATGTCGCCCACCCAGCCCAGCGGGGCAAAGATGATGGCGATGCCGCTGCCGATGGCGGCCAGCAGGGAGTCATTATTGTCCTCCACGGCCTGGAACACACCGCCTACAACGCCATAGCCCATAAGGAACCAGAGGATAATGGAGCTGAGGAGGATGATGGTCCCCGCCCGCTTGATGAAGCTCCAGCCCCGCTCCCAGGTGGCCCGGAGCACGTTGCCCATGGAGGGGGCGTGGTAGGTGGGCAGCTCCATGACAAAGGGGGCGGGCTCCCCGGCAAAGGCTTTGAACTTTTTCAGCATGATGCCGGAGATGACCACGGCGGCGATGCCGATGAAAAACGCGGAGGTGGCGACCCAGGGAGACTCGCCGAACACAGCCCCGGCGAACAGGCCGATGATGGGCATTTTGGCTCCGGAGGGGAANAAGCCGGTGGTCATGATGGTCATTTTCCGGTCCCGGTCCTGCTCAATGGTCCGGGAGGCCATGATGCCGGGGACGCCGCAGCCGGTGGCCACCAGCATGGGGATGAAGCTTTTGCCGGAAAGGCCGAAGCGGCGGAAGAGCCGGTCCATGATGAACGCCACCCGGGCCATGTAGCCCACGTCCTCCAGAATGGCCAGCAGCAGGAACAGCACCAGCATCTGGGGCACAAAGCCCAGCACCGCGCCCACGCCGGCCACGATGCCGTCCTGGATCAGCCCGTAGAGCCAGCCGCCCTCGGCTACACCCAGAGCGCCCAGGATGGTGTCAAACAGGCCGGGAACCCACTCGCCAAAGAGAACATCATTGGCCCAATCGGTTCCCATGGTGCCGATGGAAATGGCCCAGCCGCCCATGGCAATGGCATAGATGCAGAACATGATCGCCGCGAAGATCGGAAGGGCCAGAACCCGATTGGTGACGATCTGGTCAATCTTGTCGGAGACGGACAGGCTATGCTTCGCCGCCTTTTTCCGCACCGCTTTGGACACCACGCCGCTGATGTAGGAATACCGCTGATTGGTGACGATGCTTTCGGCGTCATCGTCCAGCTCTGTCTCACAGTCGGTAATGTGCTGCTCCAGATGGGCTTTCAAATCAGCGGAGAGGTTCAGTTCCTCCAGAACCTTTTCATCCCGCTCAAAAACCTTGATGGCGTACCAGCGCAGGTAGCCTTCCGACACCTTGCCCTGGATAGATTCCTCAATATGGGCCAGGGCGTGTTCCACACTGCCGGTGAACACATGGGGCAGTTCCCCGGTATGCTTCCTCTGCGCCAGGGCTACGGCTTTTTCCGCCGCCGCCATGCCGCCCTCGCCCTTGAGAGCGCTCATCTCCACCACTTCACAGCCCAGGGCCTCGCCCAGCTTATCAAGATTGATGGTGTCGCCGTTTTTCCGCACCAAGTCGATCATATTCACCGCCACCACCACGGACAGGCCCAGCTCGATGAGCTGGGTGGTGAGGTAGAGGTTCCGCTCGATATTGGTGCCGTCCACGATGTTGAGGATGGCGTCCGGTTTCTCGTTCACCAGATAGCTCCGGGCCACCACTTCCTCCAGAGTGTAGGGGGACAGGGAATAGATACCGGGCAGGTCCTGGATCACCACATCCTTATGGCCTTTCAGCCTGCCCTCCTTCTTCTCTACCGTAACTCCGGGCCAGTTGCCCACATACTGGCTGGAGCCGGTGAGGGCGTTGAACAGCGTGGTCTTGCCGCAGTTGGGGTTGCCCGCCAGGGCAATCTTGATGTCCATAGTCATTCTCTCCTTTTGATTGTTAGCTAAAGCTAACTTATGGCGCAAAGAATAGCGGCCTCCCGCCGCGTCTGTTTACTGAACCTCAATCATCTCCGCGTCGCCCTTGCGGACGGACAATTCGTAGCCCCGAACATTCAGCTCCATGGGGTCGCCCAGGGGAGCCACCTTGCGGACAAAAATCTCCACGCCCTTGGTGATGCCCATGTCCATGATCCGGCGCTTCACCGGGCCTTCGCCGTGCAGCTTCGCCACGGTCACGGTTTCGCCCACCTTCACATCTTTTAATGTTTTCATGCTGCTCTCCTCCTTTTTGGTTCTTAAACCATAATGCGGTTTGCCATCGTCTTGTCCAGAGCGATGCGGCTGTCCTTCACCTGCACGATCAGGTTCCCTCCAATCTCGCTGACTACCGTCACATCGCTGTCCACCACAAAACCCAGCTCCGCCAGATGCTGGCGGATTTCATCCTTGCCGGAGATTTTGCGGACTGTGACCGTCTCTCCGGCCTTTGCCATTGTCAGCGGCATCATTTCCTCGCCTCCCTCCGGGGTGTGGTTAGTAAACTCTAACCCTGAAATCGGCCTTAGTTTACTACCGCTAACCGCCATTGTCAAGGCCTTTTTCAGAAAAACTTGCTTCTTTAGTTAGAATGTGCTAACCTATGCACAGGGATTTCCGTGGGAGGAGGAATTTTTGTGAATATCCACCAATCTGCCGAGGACTATTTAGAGGCCATCTTAAAACTCCGGGAAGATCGCGGAATGGTGCGCTCCATTGATATAGTCCATGATTTGGGCTTTTCCAAGCCGAGTGTCAGCATAGCGATGCGGAACCTGCGGGAGAACGGCTATATTCAGATGGACGATGATGGGTATATTACGCTTATGCCTCCCGGTGAGGAAATTGCCCGGCGTATCTATGACAGGCACAAGCTGCTAACGCAGGTTTTTATTCAGCTGGGCGTTTCCCCGGAGACAGCGGCGGCNNACGCCNGTAAGGTAGAGCACAATCTGAGCGATGAAACCTTTGAGAAAATCAAGGCTTCATTCCACAGGCGGAAGAAATAGCGTGAGCCGCGAAGCTGCCGAATCACGGCTTCCGCCTCTGGCCGCAGGNGAGNGGAGATNCAGACCACGGCGGACAGCACGCCGCCAACAGCCAGATACAGATGGGAAGACTGCTCCGGCAGGGAATCGTAACGCTGCTGTTCCCCCTCCGGAACGGCACAGTGTTCGTCCTCAAAGACAAAATGGGCGCTTCCGATGATGACCCTCCTGCCGCTGACCTCGCTGACGATGCCGTGGGCCACGATGTACTCCGCTTGGAAGTGCATTTCCTCATGGTCCAGCCCCCGCTCCCGCGTGGCCTGGACAACTGCGTTGGTCATGGAACGGGGGAAATGCTCCTCCAGGCAAGCGGCCAGTCGCAGCATATCCGCTTCGTTCCGCCCGCCGAAGGGAATGATCTCCGCAGCTACCGGGCAGGCATAGGTCAGGGTGCCGGTTTTGTCAAAGACCACCGTGTCCGGCTGGGCCGCCAGATTTGCCGCGCGGCTCTCCGTCGTTTCCCGGCCGGCCCCGGTCAAGTACAGATGGCCGTCCGCGTCTTTGGTGAGGAACCCGCCCTGGCACAAAAGGCGCAGTCCATGGCTGACGCTGGCCTTGGCATAGCCCAGGTATTGGGCAATGTCAATGGCCTCTCACTTGATCCATACGCTGGCCTAAGATCAAAACCGCCTTCAGATAATCCTCCCCGGAAGCCGGTAATTCCATTTCGATCCCCCCTTATGCCGGGACTGCCAACCGCTCAATGGGGATTCCCTGCTCAAACATGGCTACATAAGTCTGGATGCATCTGCGGCAGCGGGCAAAGTATGCCTGCGTCTCCGCCGGGTCGCCGTAGGATTTCCAGAAGCCGCAGCAGGTAAAGTTCCGGCCATGGTTTTCAATAAAGCCGATCACATCCCGGAGGGGATAGCCCAGGAATACGCCGATCTCATGGGGGAACTCCGCCTGTGTCCGCAGGCGATAGGCAAGCTGTTCCAGGAGACCGTCCAGGTCAGCGTCCTCGTATCCAGCCTCCGATAAAAATCTCCGGTACGCATTGCCGGACAGAATTCGTTTCAAATGACTTGGCCGATACACATAGACGATGGCCGATCCTGAATCCGGACGCTCCAGAAGTATCCGAACCGAAAGACCAAATGGGGCCAGCTGCTCATTCCACTGGCTGGTTTTCTGGCGAAGGGTTTCCGATGAAAAATGCTTGAAACAGAAAATGCTTCCCGGTTTCATCCCTGCCAGCGTGGGGGCGCACTGACGGACCAGCGCGGCCTCAAACGTCCGGGAAATGCCCACGCTCACCACGCCGCCAGCTTCCGGCCCAGCTCCTTGCAGGCTTCCTCGCCCTCTGCGTCCGGGGCCTCGTTGACCGTCAGGCCGTTCTCATCCAGGAGATCGGCCCCGGCATCGTCACAGCGTTTGCACCAGTCCCGCATCCACTGGCCGTCTCCCCAGCCATAGGAACCAAACAGCGCGATCTGCTTGCCGCCGAGAGAACCTTCCAGAGCGGAAAANATCGGCTCGAACTCCGCTTCCTCCAGCACCTCGCTGCCCATGGCGGGACAGCCAAAGGCCACGGCGCTGTAAGCGGAGAATTGACCGGCAGAGAAATCCCCAGGCCCCAGCAGCTCCGCCTCGCCGCCGGCGGCCCGGACACCCTCGGCAATAAAGCCCGCCATAGCCTCCGTGTTGCCGGTCCCGCTCCAGAATACGATTGCGATCTTGTTCATAGCTGAACACTCCTTCACAAAATATTTTTGGTTGTAGTTAGCTTCGACTAACTTTTGCGGCCAGAGAAGCCCCAAAGGGAGAAGGCCTTGGGGGGAGCAGTGAGCTCATACGCCACTTTGGTTAGATACTGCTAACTGCAAAGCAAACGTTAGCACAGATGGGGACTTTTGTCAAGAGATAATTTGTTGATTTACTATCATCAACATGATATAAGCGACGAAGTATGGGCGCTGTTGGAGCCTCACTTGCCGGGATAACGAGGTCAATGGGGAGGAATTGCCCAAGATAACCGGCGTTTTATAAACGCAGTTTTTTGGGTGCTGCGAACAGGAGCCCCTTGGCGTGATTTACCTCCAGATTACAGAAAATGGGGGAGCGGTTCAGCAGCAGCAGGTGGAAAGCAGGACATGTCCAGAACAAAAGGGGGCTTAACACCAAAATACATCTGGCCGTGGATGCGCATGGTATGCCAGTCAGAATCCTTATTACAGATTGTTTTCTTGTCTTAAAACGCTGGAGGGGTATTGCTGCTCGTTATGCAAAAACTTCCGATGCTTTTATTGCTGCGGTACACGTTCATTGTATACGCGGCCTGCGGTCACAAGGAACTCCGTCCAGATTCGGTAGTCCTCCGTGAGCCGGAGTGTGGCCGCGTCCGCCTTTTCCATGTAGATTTCCAACTTGCTGGGCATCTTGCCGGCATCCTCCTTTCAAGTATTCGGGCAGGTAATTATTGGACCTGCGCCGCCAGCAAGCACCCGCTGCCCTTGCCAAAGGGCAGAAAAAAAGGCCCGTCCCTAAAGATAGGCCGGATGACAGAAAAGCTACAGTTCATAAACAGCCAGGAGGCCATCCCAATCACATGGGCGGCCTCCTGGCTTGTNTTTCTATATGCTTATTTTGTGACTACTTACAGGCCGATAAAGCTTTCTTCCGGCACCAGGGTTTTGTACTTATGCAAGGTGAATTGCATGAAAGCGGCCATTTCGTGGATTGCTTCAGCCTTATATCGCTTTGGAATTGTATCAACCTCTTTGAGAAGCTTTTCGAGCATTATTTTGTCCTTCTCAATTTCAGCTTCAGNAATTTTCTCTTGCACTTCTTCTGGATTGCGAACATCTACCGTAAGCATTTCATGTGTGCCCGTCAGATAGTCCAGAGGCACTTCAAAGTATTCCGCCAATTTTTGGAGATTAGCGAATGAGGGCATAGTCCCCTTTTTCCAGCGGGATGCATTCATTCTGGATACGCCAATAGCATCCGCAACGGCTGTTGGCTTGATGTTACGTGCATTGCATAATGCAAGAAAGCGTTCGTAGAACATTTTGACTTCCTTTCAAAAATATAACTAAAATGGTATTTTTGTGCTTGACAGTTAATCTGCGCTGTGCTATACTATAACTAGTTAGGTATAAACAATCATAACAGTTATAAAGTGTCGGCATATAACTATTGAGGTATATATAAATTTTACGTCACTTCTAAAGAAAAAGCAATAGCCAAATCCATTTAACACAAAGGAATTTTACCATGACTAATGAGAAGATGGGCTATACGCCCCAAGAAGAACACCGTATCAACGGGATGGGTGTTATGCATCGATACCACGCTATGAATATCGTAGAAAGACNTGGNNNTGAAGCATGTGCCACAAGAGGCCCGCCTCGCATACAGACCAGGCGGCTCTCAAGCGGTATGCCGCAACACTTCATACATTGCTAACAAGAGATCAGCAAGGTGTCTATTTTTTTAAAAAACCTAGCGAAGCGCCTGCCGCTTCGAGAATGGAGAAATCATGAAATCTATCTTTAAGAAGCTGTACCAATAGAGGGAAAAGTAGTATAATGAGGGAATGATACAGAAAAATGAGCGACGCAGCTATGC
>NZ_CAJMXG010000085.1:0-11931 GCF_905219725.1 Oscillibacter sp. CU971 | reverse complement strand
CCGCCGGCGACGCCGGGGATTCCGCCCCCGCCGGCACCTCCGATCCTGCCGACTCCTCCGCCCCCGCCGATTCCGGCACCGACGCCCCCGCCTTCACCACCGTGGAAGAGGGCAAGCTCCACATGTCCACCAACGCCGCCTTCCCTCCCTATGAGATGACCACCGACGCCGGCGGCTTCGAGGGCATCGACGTGGAAGTGGCCCAGGCCATCGCCGAGAAGCTGGGCCTGGAGCTGGTGGTGGACGACATGGGCTTTGACGCGGCCCTGACCGCCGTCCAGACCGGACAGAGCGACATCGCCATGGCGGGCATCACCGTCACCGAGGACCGCCAGCAGGTTATGGACTTCTCCGACAGCTACGCCACCGGCATCCAGGTGGTCATCGTCAAGGAGGACTCCCCCATCGCCACCCTGGACGACCTGTCCAACGCCCAGATGATCGGCTGCCAGAAGGCCACCACCGGCTATATTTACTGCTCCGACACCCCGGAAAACGGCGGCTATGGCGAAGATCATGTCACCGCCTATGAGACCGGTGCCCTGGCCGTCATGGCCCTGGTGAACGGCCAGGTGGACGCGGTGGTCATCGACAACGAGCCCGCCAAGAGCTTTGTGGCCTCCAATGACGGCCTGAAAATCCTGGACACCGAGTTTGCCGTGGAGGACTACGCCATCGGCTTTGCCAAGGGAAACACCGCCCTGCTGGAGGCTGTCAACGCCGCCATGGCNGAGNTGAAAGNCGACNGTACCNTCCAGGGCANCGTGGATAAGTATATCACCGCCGAATAAACGCGNCGAGAAGGGNGGCCTNCCNGNCCGCCCTTTTTCCCGCGCAACGAGAAAGGAGCCCCGCCATGAAACCTTCGCTCGCGCAGCGGTTCGTCACGGCCTTCTTGGAAGGCGGCCGCTGGAAGCTTTACCTCCAGGGACTGGGAACCACCCTGGAGCTGACCGTTGTGGCCCTGATTTTCGGCGTACTGCTGGGATTGGTGGTGGCGGTGGTCCGCTCCGCCCACGACCAGCAGCGCATCGGCCGGAAGAATCCCGTGCTGGGCATTTTAAACGTCCTCTGCCAGATTTATACCACNGTCATCCGGGGCACGCCCATGCTGGTGCAGCTTTTCATCTGGACCTTTGTCATTTTCCCCACCCAGCGCAACAAGATTCTGGTGGCCTTCATTGGCCTGGGAGTCAACTCCGGAGCCTATGTGGCGGAAATCATCCGGGGCGGGCTGATGAGCGTGGACGCGGGCCAGTCCGAGGCGGGCCGCTCCCTGGGCCTTGGGTACTTTGACACCATGCGCTTCATCGTCATTCCCCAAGCCTTCAAGAACATCCTGCCGTCTCTTGGCAACGAGTTTATCACCTTGTTCAAGGACACCTCCCTGGCCCAGGCCATCGGCGGCATGGAAATGCTGTACTACGCCAGCACCATCGGCGGGCGGACCTTTGACTATATGCCGCCCCTGCTGGGCATCGCCGCCATGTACTTAGCCATTGTCATCATCTTCACCTGGCTCCAGGGGAAACTGGAAAGGAGGCTGCGGGAAAGTGATCGACGTTAAGAACCTCTCCAAGTCCTTCGGGGACCACCTGGTGCTGGACGGCATTTCCCAGCACATCTACCCCGGCGAGAAAGTGGTTGTGATCGGGCCCTCCGGCTCCGGCAAGTCCACCTTCCTGCGGTGCTTGAACCTGCTGGAAACGCCCAGCGCGGGAACCATCTCCTTCCAGGGCACCGTCATTACGGACCCCAAGGTGAAGATCGACCAGGTGCNCCAGCAGATGGGCNTGGTGTTCCAGCACTTCAACCTGTTTCCCAACATGACCATTCGGAAGAACATCACCCTGGCCCCGGTGCGGACGGGATTGATGAAGCAGGAGGAGGCCGACGAGCTGGCGGGAAGCCTTTTGCAGCGGGTGGATTTGACGGACAAGGCCGACGCCTATCCCAGCCAGCTCTCCGGCGGGCNGAAGCAGCGGGTGGCCATCGTCCGGGCCCTGGCCATGAAGCCCCAGCTNATGCTGTTCGACGAGCCCACCTCCGCCCTGGACCCGGAGATGGTGGGCGAGGTGCTGGACGTGATGAAGGAGCTGGCCCGGGACGGCATGACCATGGTGGTGGTGACCCACGAGATGGGCTTTGCCCGGGAGGTGGGCAGCCGGGTGCTGTTCATGGCCGGCGGGAAGGTGCTGGAGGAAGCGCCTCCGGCGGAGCTCTTTGGGAATCCCAAGCATCCCAGATTGAAGGATTTTCTCAGCAAGGTGCTGTAAACGGAAAACGAAAGCCCTCCGGCCCATTTGCCGGAGGGCTTGTCTCTTATTTCGTTCCGAAAATCCGGTCTCCCGCGTCCCCCAGGCCAGGGACAATGTAGCCGCTCTCGTTCAGCTTTTCATCCACCGCGCCGCAGTAGATGTCCACGTCCGGGTGGCTCTTCTGAATGCGGGCGATGCCCTCCGGCGCNGCCAGGAGGACCATCAGCTTGATGGTGGTGCAGCCGTATTCCTTCATGAAGCCGATGGCCGCCTCGGCGCTGCCGCCGGTAGCAAGCATGGGGTCCACGATGAGCACCTCCCGCTCCGCCACGTCCTTGGGCATCTTGCAGAAGTACTTCACCGGCTCCAGGGTCTCCTCGTTCCGGTAGAGGCCGATGTGGCCCACCCGGGCGGAGGGCACCATGCGCAAAACGCCGTCCACCAGCCCCAGGCCCGCCCGGAGGATGGGCACCACGGCGAACTTTTTCCCCTTGAGCATGGGGGCGGTGGTCTTGCAGATGGGGGTTTCCACCTCGCAGGTGGTCAGGGGCAGATCCCGGGTGGCCTCGTAGGTAATCAGCATGCCAATCTCGGAAACCAGCTCCCGGAAGTCCTTGACGCTGGTGTTCTTGTCCCGGAGAATCGTCAGCTTGTGGGCAACCAGGGGGTGGTCCATGACGTGTACTTTTCCGTTCATAAAAACGCTCCTTCTATTTGAAATTTCCAAAAGCCAAGCATATTCAGCCGCCCTGTTTCTCCCGCCGCAGCCTCTCGGCCTGGGGAGGCCGCAGGTACACCGGAGCCAGCTCCTGGGCCGTCACCAGTCCGCCCGCCCGGGCGATATCCTCCGCCTCCAGGGCAACGCTCACGGCGTTTTCCTTCACCAGATGGGCCGGGGCCAGGCGGCAGGGCACCCCCGCCGCCGTCAAANAGTCATAGGTCATCCGCCCTCCGTCCCCCAGGACGGTCTTGGGCCTGGGGTCGCTTCGCAGCTCCTCCGCCAGCTNCGCCAGGGCGATGGCCCGGTCCTCCGTCAACCGGGTGAGGCGTCCGTTCTTTGCCTCGAAGAGGGCGTTGTAGACCTGCTGCCGCCGGGCGTCCATGGCGCAGACGATGAGCCNGTCCAAANACGCCNCATTCCTGGCCAGNGCCGCCAGNGTGGACACCGCCGCGCAGGGCGTTTCCGCCGCCCAGGCCAGTCCCTTGGCGGCGGAAACGCCGATGCGGACGCCGGTAAAGGACCCCGGCCCCGCCGAGACGGCAATAACGTCCAGGTCCGCCGCCGTCATATCCGTATTGCGCAGCAGCAGCTCCACCAGGGGCATGAGGGTCCGGCTGTGGGTCAGCCCTGTGTCCTGATAGGCGGAGGCCAGCACCTTCCCCTCCTCGGTGACGGCGGCGGAGACGGCCTTGGCAGCGGTCTCCAGAGCCAAAATTCTCATACCGGCCCCACTCCTTCCATGGTAATGACCCGCCAGTTTTCCTCTTCCGGGCAGCGGGCAAAGGAGACGGTTACCGCGTCCTCCGGCAGGGCCTCCTCCACCCGTTCGCTCCACTCCACGGCGCACACGCCCCCCCGGTCCAGGTAATCCTCCCAGCCGATGTCAAAGAGGTCCCCCGCGTCCTCCAGGCGGTACATGTCGAAGTGGAACAGGGGCAGCCCCCCGCCCTCGTATTCGTTGACAATGGTAAAGGTGGGGCTGGTCACCCGGCCCTCATAGCCCAGCCCCCGGGCAAGGCCACGGGTGAAGGCCGTCTTTCCCATCCCCAGATCTCCCCGGTAGGCCACCACGGCCCCGGGGGCCAGGACGNCGGCCAGGCGGCGGCCCAGGNCCTCGGTCTCCGCCTCGCTGTGGGAAACGTAGTCCACAGGCGGGCCTCCTTTCTTGTAAGGTCGATTCAGTATACCACAAATTAAATAAAGTGTAAAAAGTAATTTTCCGGCGTTTACAGGTTTTTTCATGTATGGTAGCATATGTTGTTGTAGTACAAGACCGGATTTCAAGGAGCGTATCATGCTGAACCGATTGAAAGACACCCTGGCAGACTTCATCCAGCAGGCCGANCTGNTGNTGCTGGGCCTTTGNAGCACCGCCACTTTGTACGGTNTCGTCNTGGTATTCAGCGCCACCCGGTATCTGGACCCCTCCAAGGGACTGCGGCGGATGGTCACCCAGTGNGCNGCCCTGGGCCTGGGGGTCNGCGTTTATATTTTTTTCTCCATGCTGGACCTGGAATCCATCACCCGGAAGTGGAAATGGATTTTGGCTTTCAACGTGGGCTTCATCCTCCTGCTGCGGACGCCCTTCGGCGTAGCGGGGGGCACCGGCAACCGGGCCTGGCTGAAATTCCCCGGCATCCCCTTCCAGATCGGCCCGGCGGAGGTGGTGAAGATCACCTTCGTCCTGCTGCTTGCCAAACAGATCGAATGGCTCTGGCAGGAGAAAGAGGACGTGAAATCCTTCTCCTCCGNCTTCGCTGTGGCCGCCCACACCCTCGGCCTCTGCGGGCTGTACTTCGTGGTTTCCCACGACATGGGCAACGGCCTGGTGTTTGTGTTCATTTTTTTGTGCATGGCCTTTGTGGCGGGCTTTGCCCTGCGGTGGTTTTTGCTGCTCTTCTCCGGAGTCGGCGGGGTCATCGCCGCCGTGCTGCTGCTGGANCTGGTGCCGNAGGACATGAAATACATGCTGAACCGCTTTATCGTCCTTNNCGACCACAGCTTNGATCCNCAGGGAGTGGGCNGGNAGNAGANCCGGAGCTNNCTGGCCATCGGCTCCGGCGGGCTCTGGGGCCAGGGCTATCTGAACGGCAGCCAGACCCAGAGCGGCAGCACCTCCCTTCCCGCCAAGCAGACGGACCTGATTTTCTCCGTGGCGGGGGAGGAGCTGGGCCTCTTCGGCTGCCTTGCCATCATGCTGCTGCTGCTGGCCATCATCCTCCGCATCCTGCTGGTGGCCCGGAAAGCCCGGACCCCCTTCTACCGCTATGTCTGCGTGGGCATGGCCTCCATCCTGATTTTCCAGACCGTCATCAACATCGGCATGTGCCTTTTCGTCATGCCCACCATNGGCATTACGCTGCCCTTTTTCAGCTATGGAGGGTCCTCCGTCCTGACGCTGTATATGGCCATGGGGGTGGTGTCGGGAATCAAGAAGCGCTCGCCGGAGATGCGCCGGGTGGCAAGGTCGCCTTTGCGCTAGCGGAAGACTTCATCAACGGGAAGGAAGGGTGTGTGCGGGGAACCCAGGAGGGGTTCCCCGTACCATTTAAATTCAATTTTTCGCATAATTTCAAAGAATGGGAAAACACTACTCCCGTACCAATTCATACAGGAGGATGATTTTCCTATGAAGCACCAACTGACACGAGCCGCCGCCCTGCTGGCATTGACGGCGGTGNTGCNGACCGGCNGNGCCTNGGGGCTGTTNGGCAAGAAGGCCGAAGAGGCACCCCCGGAGGNTGCGCCCCAGGTCTGGGACCTGGNAANCCGGACCTACCGGGGCATCCCCGGCCAGGGCCAGTTCCTGGCCTCGNACNCGNNGGGGGNCGAGANNACCTTCGCTCTNGCGNACGAGCCCCGGAAGGGCGTGGCCGTCATTGAGGGAGACGGCTTCACCTACACCCCGGACGAGGGCGCCACCGGCACCGACCGCTTCACCTACACCGCCACGGACAGCCAGGGCCACGTCTCGGCCCCCGCCAAAGTTACGGTGACCATCGACAAAACCCGCTCCGGCGTGAATTATGCCGACACCAAGGACAGCCCCGCCGCCCGGGCCGCCCAAACCCTGGCGGAAAAGGGCGTCTTTACCGGCGGGAAGATTGGGGATTCCTACTACTTCCAGCCGGACCAGCCGGTAAGCCGCAGCGAATTTCTCGCCATGGCCCTGGAGACGGCGGGCCGGAAGGTCACCGGCGTCACCATGACGGGCTTTTGTGACGACCCCGTCATTCCCACCTGGGCCAAAGCCTACGCCGCCGCCGGGGCAGCGGACGGCATCATCCGGGGCAGCTCCACCGCCGAGGGCGTAGCCTTCNGGGGGGACGAGANCGTCACCTTCAACGNGGCTGCCACCATCCTGGACCNGGTGCTGGATCTGGGGGACGTGGACCTGGACGTGTGGTATGCGGACCGGAGCGCGGCCCCCTCCTGGGCGGCCCAGGCCGTGGGGAACATGGAGGCCGTCAGCGTCCTCTCCGCCGGGAGCTTTGGAAGCCAGTCCATGGAACAGGCGGTGACCCGGGCCGNCGCGGCCCAGATGCTGGAAGCCGCCGGTATCCTGCTGGAGGGCGGAGAGGAATCCCGCGGTTTTTTCAGCTGGCTGGCCTAAGCCTCCGGCAAAGGCAGGCTCCTCTTGATCATAAAAACCGGCGCGGCCTAAGNCGCGCCGGNTTCCNNTTNCCCGGGCCNNCCNCCGTCNAGCGCCCTTTCCGCCGCTCCTCAGCAGCGTCTCATAGGCCAGCACCATCAGGGCCCATAGGGCCAGCAGATAAACGGGGAACAGGGACGCCGTGATGTGATTGGCAATCAGGCCGAACAGGGGCGGCATCAAGCAGGTGCCCGCGTAGGCGCTGGCCATCTGAACGCCANTAACGGCCTGGGATTTCTCCGCGCCGAAATGGTCCGGCGTGGAGTGGATGATGCAGGGGTAAATGGGGGCGCAGCCCAGGCCGATGAAAATCAGTCCCGCCAGGGCGGCGCGTTCCCCCAGGGGCAGCAAAAGGGCGGCGNTTCCGGCCGCGATAATCCCCTGCCCCAGCCGGATCATCCGGCTGTCGCTCAGCTTCATGGTCAAAAAGCCGCTTAGGGCCCGGCCAACCGTAATGCCGGCGAAAAACAGGCTGGCGTAGCCCGCCGCCGTCTCTGCCCGAACGCCNTTTTGCAAAACCAGATAGCTGCTGGCCCACAGCCCGGCGGTCTGCTCTATGGCGCAGTAGCAGAAAAACGCCGCCATAACGGCTTTCGCGCCGGGGATTCGGAGGATTTGCCCCAGGGTCATTGCCGGTCCCGGGTCCGCTTCCGTTCCGCCGCCCGCCGGAGTCCTCCACAGGGGGAGGCTCAGCAGCAAAAACAAGGTCAGCACGATTTGCAGCAAGGCGATATAGCGGTAACCCAGATTCCAGCCCCCTCCGCCGGTCAGGGCGTACCCCATGACATACGGCCCCAGAGAGGCCCCGACGCCCCACATGCAGTGGAGCCAGCTCATATGGCGGCTGGCAAAGTGCAGGGCCACGTAGTTGTTCAGCGCCGCGTCCACGCTCCCCGCCCCCAGGCCGTAGGGAACCGCCCAAAGGCAGAGCTGGAGAAAAGACCGGCTGGCGGAAAAGCCGAAAAGCGCCGCCGCCGTCATGCCCACGCTGACGGCCGTCACCTTCCCGGCCCCCAGNCNNNGGGTGAGCCGGTCGCTTTGCAGGCTGGATATAATCGTCCCAACCGCGATAATCATGGACACGGCCCCCGCGCAGNAGACNGGAACGCCGAATTGGCCGTACATAGACGGCCAGGCCGATCCCAGCAGCGCNTCGGNCAGGCCCAGGCTGATAAAAGATATATAGATAACTGCCAGAAGTAAGTGAAGCANTCCGCGTTCCTCCTTGGTTTCCGGTACGATAATACCACAGAATCCCCGGATGTGTCAGAGAAAAGTCCATAGGTTCCCGCCGCATGCCCTATGGTTGACGCCCGGCAGCCGCATCCGCCGGGGCAAAAGCGCGCTTACCCTTGCGCCGCTGGGAAGCGGCCCGCTNTCCCCACTCCGGGAGACAAACGAAAAGAGAGGCCTGCGCCTCTCTTTTGTTTGCTTACAGCTTTTCTTTGATCTTGGCGGCCTTGCCCACGCGGCCCCGCAGGTAATACAGCTTGGCCCGGCGGACGGAACCATTGCGGACGACCTGGATGTTGTCGATGGAGGGGGAGTGGATGGGGAACACCTTCTCCACGCCTACGCCATAGGAGATACGGCGGACGGTGATGGTCTCCTCGATGCCGCCGTGCTTCTTGGCGATGACGGTGCCCTCGAAGACCTGGATACGCTCCCGGGAGCCTTCCTTGACCTTCACATGGACACGGACGGTGTCGCCGATCTGCACCTTGGGCGTCTCCTTACCCAGCGCCTCTTTGTTCAGTTCCTTGATGAGATCCATGGATATTTCCTCCTGTTTAATAGGCGTTCTTGCCCGCTTTTCTGCGCGTTTCTCCGCGCGCGGCAGAGGACCGCCCTTTGTAGCCTGAATAGGATATCACAGTCTCTTAGAAATTGCAAGCACTTTTTCGCAAGATCCCCTAAAATCTGCCTTACCCCAAATCCCGGTGGTCCAGGGCCGCCAGGCCGAAGCGCACCGCCTGGGTGACGGCCTCCCGCTCCGACGCGTCCCCGGCGGCGTCCCACCTGGTCCGGAGCTCCCGGAGAAACAGGCCCCGGAGGGAGTCCTCCCCCGCCCGGGCCCAGACGTCCGCCGCCACCCGGGTGCGGTCCCGGACCTCCAGGGCGTAAAAATTCCCGGCCAGGGCCGTCTCCAGCGCCTTCGCGTCCGCGCCGCCCTCCCCGGTCTCGCCGGTGAGGAGGATGCGGTAAAGATCATTGGCCGTGTCTTCCGGCAGCGCGGCCTCCACGGCGGAGCGGGGAGAGCGGCCCGTCACGTCCGCCTCCAAAACCTCATACCGCCGCCGGGCGAAGGGCACGAAGGTCAAGGAGACCGTCCTCCCGCCGTCGGTTACCCCCTCGTAAAAGCCCTTTTCCCCCAGCTCGTCAAAGCCCCGGCCCTCGATGCAGCCGGGCCAGGCGCAGAGCGTGCCGCCGTACCGCTTCGGCTCCCCCCGCTTATGGATGTGCCCCAGGGCCAGATAGGAAAGGCCGGAGGCGGCAATCTCCTCCCTCCGAATCGGGTTGTAGCGCGCCTCCGCCGGGTCGATTTCGCCGTGGNGAACGCCCAGGTGGACCCTCCCGTCCTCCGGCGCGGAAAAGCCCGCCAGGAGGCCGCTTCCCTGCTCCGCGGAGGTGAACGCCGCCCCGTGGACGGCGGCGCCCAGCTCCGGCAGGTCCACGGAGGTCATGGCATTCTCCCGGAAAATGTGGACGTTCTCGGGCCAGTCCACTGTGACCCAGGGGCTTCCTGGGCCGCACCAGTCATGATTCCCCGGCGCGGCGAAGACCTGGGCGTTCATCCGCCCCAGGGCCTCCGCCAGAGCTTCGCCGGTCTCCCGGTAAGGGGCGGCGCTGTCAAAGAGGTCTCCCGCCAGCAGCACCAGCTGCACGCCGTGGGCGTTCACATAGTCCGCCAGCCGGAAGGCCAGCTCCCGGCTCTCCCGCCGCCGCTCCGCCGCCCGCCCGGGAGGAAGGGCGGCAAAGGCGCTGTCCAGATGGAAGTCCGCCGCGTGGATGAATTTCAGCATATCAGCCCTCCGTCTGCCACGCCTTGCAGACGTCAACCCACCCGGCAAAGTTAGAGGAATATTTCTCCAGCTCGCCGCAGGTCAGCTCGATGGCGCTGTTGTCGCTGCCCGCGGCGGGAAAGACCGTCTCAAACCGCTTCAGCGACACGTCAAGGTAGACCTTCACGTCCTCCGGCAGAGCGAAGGAGCACACGCCTCCCACGTCGTGTCCGATGAGGCTGTGGGCCTCCTCATGGGTGAGCATTTTCGCCTTGGTGTGGAACCGGGCCTTGTATTTGCTGTTGTCGATTTTGGCGTCTCCAGCCACCACGATGATGACGGGCTTGTCCTCCACCTTAAAGCTCAGGCTCTTGGCAATCCGCGCGCCCTCCACGCCCACGGCCACCGCCGCCAGCTCCACCGTGGCGGAGGAAACCTCAAACTCCCGGATGCGGTCCTCAATGCCGAAGCGCTTGAAATAGGCTCTTACTTTCTCGATAGACATGTGTGAAACGACCTCTCTTTTGTTATCTAATATCAATCCGCTCCACGGAGGCGCACAGGCCCGTGGCGCTGTCCAGGGTGAAGAGGGCCCCCTGCATCTTGCAGGGCCCCTCCGGGTTCCTGTNCCGCCCGGGCAGTCCTCCCAAAAAGCCCTCCACCGACTGCTGGGGCTCGATGCCCAGGACGGATTCCACAGGCCCCGTCATCCCCAGGTCCGTGATATAGCCGGTGCCCTTGGGATAGACCCGCTCGTCGGCGGTGGGGACATGGGTGTGGGTGCCCCAGAGGGCGGANGCCCGCCCGTCCAGATAGTACCCCAGGGCCAGCTTCTCGCTGGTGGCCTCGGCGTGGAAGTCTATCAGGGTGAAATCCGCCTCTCCCCGCTCCAGCAGGCGGTCCGCCAGGGTGAAGGGGTTGTCCGCCCCCCANGCCAGGCCGCAGCGGCCGATGAGGTTCACCACCCGGATGCGCACGCTCCCCAGGTCGAAGATTTCACAGCCGTGGCCCGGCGNCCGGCCGGAGTAATTGGCGGGCCGGAGAAGCCAGGACGCGCCGTCCAGCAGATTCCCAATCTGGGCCTTGCCGAAAGCGTGGTTGCCCAGAGTCACCGCGTCGGCGCCGGCGTCCCGGATGCGCTCCGCCTGGTCCCGGGTCAGCCCCACGCCGGAGGCGTTCTCCCCGTTCACCACGGTGAACGAGACGTCCTTTAATTTTTGCNGGGGCCGCAGCACCTTTTCCAGGTGCCGGAGTCCCGGCTCCCCCACTACATCGCCCACGGCGAGAATGTGATACAGCATAAACGTCCTCCAATCCAAGGACTATAGTATAGCAAAGATTCGGGGCTTTGCAAAGGGAAAAACGGCGGCCTGCCGGAATTTTTCCGGCAGGCCGCTTTTGCTTACCGCTGGTTCTGCTCCGCCAGCAGCTTGGTCAGCTCCTCCATGAAGCTGTCGATATCCTTAAACTGCCGGTAGACCGAGGCAAAGCGGACATAGGCCACCTGGTCGATGTTCCGCAGGTTCTCCATAACCCGCTCGCCGATGACCTCCGTGCTGATCTCCCGCTCCATGGCGTTTTGAAGCTCCNGCTCGATCTCCGCGGCCACCTTNTCCAGCCGGGCCAGGGGTACGGGCCGCTTCTCACAGGCCCGGATCATGCCGCCCAGGACCTTTCCCCGGTCAAAGCTCTGGCGGCTGCCGTCCTTTTTCACCACCACCACCGGGAGGCTTTCCACCGTCTCGTAGGTCGTGAAGCGCCGGGAGCAGGAAAGGCACTCTCTCCGCCGGCGGATGCTGTTGTTTTCATCGGCCGGCCGGGAGTCGATGACCTTGCTCTCATTAAAGCCGCAATAGGGACATTTCATAAAGGACCTCCTGATTCTCCGCCGGGCTTCCGGCGGCCCGCGTCCGTACCTACGGGCACCTTCGGTACTTCCCGGGGCGGTTTCGGAGGCATCCCGGGAACGTTCGGGTGTATTATATCACGGAAATTTCAAAATTGATAGAATTTTGTCAAATCTTTTTCGAAAATTTTTCCTATTTCTGGAAAGCTTCTCCAGGAAGCGGCGCGCTTAAAAAACGGGCCGGTCCTGTCTGTCGAAGGCGAAGACGATATACGCCCCCCCGCCGATGCTCCTCAGGCGGGCAAAGCAGAACAGGGTGGTCAGGGGGAAGGGCTTTGCCGGGTCATAGGGCAGGGCCAGATACCGGGTTTCGCCCGATAGCCGGACCTTTGCGCCCTGGGCGCCCTTCAGCCTCTGGCGGAGCCAGGGGGCCCGAAAGAGCTGCTCTGGGG
>NZ_CAJMXG010000084.1:0-11934 GCF_905219725.1 Oscillibacter sp. CU971 | reverse complement strand
AGCTTATACAAAAGGGCATCCGATCTCAAATCTGCCCTCGGATTTTGAGATCTTTGGCGCGCAGCGATTGTTTGGAATTATACCAAACGCTGTTATCATCATGCTGATTGTAATGGCAATTGCCTTTGTCATTTTGACGCAGACAAAGCTGGGGCGGTATATTTACGGAGTGGGTGACAATGAGGAAGCCTCTTTGATGTCTGGCGTAAATACAAAAAAGACCATTGTATGGGCTTATGTCTTTTGCGGCATCGCCTGCGGCGTCACCGCAGTGATGCTGACCTCCAGGTTGGGCTCGGCCCATCCCCAGGCGGCCGAGGATTATTTGCTGGATTCCATTGCCGCCGTATGGCTGGGAGGCACCGCTTTTAAAGACGGCGAACCGAACCTTGCCGGTACGCTGTTAGGCGCGTTGATCATTGGTACAATGGCCAATGGTTTGACCATTTTGAACGTTTCCTATTACTATCAGGATATTGCGACCGGTTTGATTATCCTTGCTGCCGTAATCGTTACCTCTATCCAAAAAAGTCATAAAAATTGATACTTACAGGAGGAAATTTATGAGAACTCTTGTCAAAAACGGTACAATCGTAACAGCAGACAGCGAGTATAAAGCGGATCTTTTAATAGTGGGAGAGAAGATCGCTGCTATCGGCACGGAACTGCCTGGTCCCTTTGACCATGTGCTGGACGCAGGGGGAAAATATGTCTTGCCGGGCGGCGTGGATAACCACGCGCATTTTGAAGCGCTGAATACCGACGGAGTTACCACCAATGCGGGCTATGACACATCGTATGTTGCCCTGCTGGGCGGTACCACGACAATTGTGGATTTTTGTACCAACGAGCCGGGGATGAACCTGGTGGATTCCGTTAAATACCGTCTTGATGTAAGGGCAAAGGGCAAAGTATCGCCGGACATTGCCATTCATGCTTGCTGTACGGATTACACGGATGAGACGCTGAAGGAAATTCAGAAGTTGGTAGATATGGGCGTCCCTACTATGAAGCTGTTTCTTGCTTATAAAGGAACGCCCTTGTACATGGACGATTCAAAACTATTGGCTTGTTTAAAAGAGGCCAAGCAGCATGGTATGACCATGATGGTCCATGCGGAGAATCCGGACGTACTGGATATGTGCCGCAACGAGATGGCGGAAAAAGGCTGTCTGGCGCCCAAATATCACTACATGACCCGCCCTCCTTATGGGGAAGCAGAGGCGGTTTCCAGAGCGGTGGCTTTTGCGGACGCCATGGAGTGTCCCTTATGCGTGGTTCATGTCAGTTGCGTGGAGGCCGGTGAAGTTATTCGGGCGGCTCGAGCCAGAGGCGCAGCGGTTATTGGGGAGACCTGCCCGCATTACCTGGTGCTGGACAAGCATAAGATGGACGATCCGGATTTTGATCAGGCCTGTAGATGGGTTTGCTCTCCCCCGCTGCGGGACAAAAAAGACCAGGACTATCTCTGGAATGCGCTAACCCATGATTATTTATCGGTTTGCGGATCGGACAATGCCAGTATTCCGCTCTATCAGAAGCACTGGGGAGAAGAGGATTTTCGGGCGATTCCCAATGGCTGCCCTGGTGCGGGAGACCGGCTGTATGCGCTATGGACCTACGGTGTGGCGGCGGGACGAATGACCCGTCAGAAATTTGTAGAGGTCTGTGCTACGAATCCTGCCAAAATGAATGGCCTTTATCCACGTAAAGGCACAATTCAAATTGGGAGCGACGCAGATTTGGTGTTATTCGACCCGGACTATCGGGGAACGATTACCTTAGAAACAAATCCTACGGGAGTGGAGTACAACGTCTTTGAAGGCTTGGAGCAGATTGGGAGAGCCGAGACGGTCCTCCTGAGGGGTAAGGTTGTAGTTGATCGGGGCAGATATTTGGGAACCCCGGGAGAAGGACAATTTATCCCTGGAAANCCCTATGGTTTGGGATATGATCTTCTGCGAAAGTAAATCCCATGAAGAAACAATGCGCCGTCATGGACGGCAACACGGCGGCCGCCCGCGTGGCCTGCGCCTTTACGGAGGCGGCGGCCATCTATCCCATCACCCCGCTGTCTCCCGTGGCGGAGAAGCTTCTCTGTGGGAGCAATGAAGCCGGCAGGATTAAGGGACACCTGACCCCCGCATGAACAGCATTGAATGGACCGAAAAGCATTCGTTTGCTCGCTCGGACAAGCTGCGGACCAGAAGGCCGGGGGCGAATCCCCTGGGATGTATTAAAAACACGGAAATTCGTTGAATTTCCGTGTTTTTGTTTCTGCGCTTTTTGTGCTGCTTGGCTTTGCGGCACCGGCCTGACCCAAGCCGTGACCTATACCAGAGCACGGAGCGGTTAGGGCCAGAGAGTAATGGTGGACCTTCACAACCAACGTCAGTTCCGCCGTCCGCCGGCGTCATTCCCAGCGCCTTTGGAACGCATTCACTCCAGGCGTTGGCAATGCCGATCACTGACCGCTTGAGATCTTCGGAAGAAAAGCCCATAGATTTCAGAGTGGCGCGATAATACCGATTTTGATGTCCACTCAATATTTTTTCTGCGTTCCAATGTGGGTCCTCCCTTAAAAGAGAGAATATTTCACTAATTCCTCTGTATTGTGGTTTGTTGTGAGTATAACGCCCTCATCCTCCCGGGCGAGAATCTGCGTGGGGGGCGCCCCCTCTGACTTCGCTCTGGACCGCTCCAGGTCCGGCAGATCATTCTGCTTTCCATTCAGCGTTCCCTGAGTGTTATCCCTCTGGCTGATTGCCGCCCGCTGCGCCTCTAAATGCTCCCTGACTTGTATTTTTAGGAAATCCAGCCGGTCCTTCCAGTGCTGAATCTGCTCATCCGCTGTTTTCTTATTGGGGTATTTTAACTGGTCCCGCAGTGCAGAAATAGCCGCATCCAGTTTTCCTGCCAATAGTCTATGTGCTGTAAGAGCATCTTCTCCTTGGGAAATAGCTTGATCCAGTTCCGCAGTTCGCTTCTCGGCCTGCTTCCTGCGTTTTTCTTCTTTCACATCATAGTCCTGCTTTGCGGCATCCAAATTGGCCTGGACCGGCGTCTCTGCCGGAAGCGGGGCAAATTCGTGTACCTGCTCTGCGCAAAACTCCGTATGGCAGACCGGACAGACCGCCTTGCTGTGCTCCGCCAGTTCTTTTCTCAGTCCCTCGGCAATCAAGCCGGTCTGTCCGCTGATAAACGCCTGATACAGCCTCTGGTGATTCCTCTCCGCCTCCGCAGCAGCCTCCGCCAGCACATCGACAGTTACCAGGGTGCCGACCTGACAGAGCAGAGCCGAATGACCTTGAGCAAGTGGCTCGGCAAGCGGTCGGAGAACATGGCGGAAACCCTGCGGCCCAACACGCTGAGGAACTGCCGCAGCTACGTCGAAAACCATATCAGGCTTGCCCTGGGTGATAAGCAGTTGCCCNGATCACACCGAAGGATGTCCGGCGGTTTTATGAGAAACTGAGTGACAGTCTGGCCAGCGGTACGGTGCGCCGCATCCACACCACGTTCCACGATGTGCTGAAGGCGGCACAGCAGGCCCCACCTGATTGCCAGTAACCCGACCGAGCAAATCACTGCTCCCAGGTTCAGTTAAGGGGCACAGCAGATATTGACAGACAAGCATCTGAAGATGTTCATGAAGGTCATCACAGGGGATGAAATCTGGTTCGACTTTTTCTACACCGAGCTGACCACAGGTCTGCGCCGGGGTGAGATCTGCGGCCTCAGTGGGAGGACCTCGACGAGGCCAACGGCACTCTAAAAGTTTGACGCACCGTCTACCGGGAAACTGGAGGCGGGCTGACTGCCGGGATACTAAGGCCAACGCCGGCACTCGTAAGATCGTATTGACCGGCAGTACGGTTACAGTTCTCTGTGAGCGAAAAAAGTCCGCCCTCACCGAATGGATATTCCCCAACCCGATGAAGCCGGAACAGCCCACTCATTCTGGCTCCGCATATCGGCAGCTGGAAGTCCTGCCGAAGCGGGCTGGCCTCCCGAACAGTCGCTTTCACGACTTGAGACATACCTTCGCCACTCATGCTCTGGCGTCGGGCGTGGATGTGAAACCCCTGTCCGACATCCTAGGCCATACCAGGGCGGCGTTCACACTGGACACCTACACCCACACCACTGGCGATATGCAGAAACGAGCCTCGGAAGCCATCGGCAACTTCCCGACAGATATTTTTGGAGAGGAGCTGAGACCGTGGGAAGAAAGCGCGAAAACGGCGAGGGAACGATCCGTCTGAGAAAGGACGGCCGCTGGGAGGGGCGGGTGGTCATCGGCTACGATGACAAGAGTCTGCCCAAAACGAAAATGTGCTGGCCAGGACCAAGGCGGAGTGCGTGGAAAAGCTGAACTCTCTGAAAAACGCAGTAACTCCAACAACCACTGTCAAGGTCAGAGCAGATATGCCCTTCGCCGAGTGAGTGGAATTTTGGTACTAAAACGACAGTGAGCCAATGCTCCGCCCCCAATTGGGCAGTGTTCCTCTGAACAAGGTAACGATGAATGACCTCCAGCAGCTCTTCAGCCGGGTGAGAAAGGAGGGACGTACACTGCATAAAAAATCCAGAGGCGGTGGTCTCTCGGACAATATGGCGCGCAATTGTCACAGCCTCTGCCACAGGGCATTGGAAAAAGCGGTAGCAGAGCGATTGATCGTAAAGAATCCAATTGAGGAATGCAAGGTGCCGCCAATCAGACGGAAGGAGATGCAGTTGCTCATCAGGGAGGAATTGCAAAGACTACTCATCCAGGCCGGGGACGAAGGTTACTACGAGGCGTTCCTTCTGGAACTGGCCACAGGACTCCGGGTAGGAGAATTGATGGCGCTCCAATGGAACAAAGCGCACCCGGGACATCTGCGCTGACACGGTGGAAGAATGTGAAAAGCTGCTGACAGTAATGATAACCGAGATAAAAAGGGAGGTGGCCGCTGAAAGGGAGCGGTTGAGGGCAGAGAATACGGCAAGCTGAACAGCACACGGCCCGCTGGGTACTCCCGGCGGGCTGGTTTTCTCTGTCTGTGGGCAAGGAGCGTCCAACCGTACCAAGCATACAGAACTAGTTACATGAATGGCAAAATTACGACAGCTAATCGAGATTTTCATGGCCATAAACCAGCCCTTATCCGCAGAGCAGCGTGTGCGCTGGTACAAACAAAGGAAGAAACCCTTGCGCGTTTAAAAATGCACTTTCAGCATCTATCTCCCTGATGGCTTTCGTATGAGGTTCACCTCCCGCAGTATCTTCGTTATTTCTCATGGGCCGAAGACGGGCCCATCTGTTTTTTTACCAAGCGCCATAGAGTCGTCCGGCTGATGCCAAGCCTCTTGGCGGCGGCGGTCTGGTTGCCGCCGGTCTCCTGGATCACCCGAAGGGCAATATCCTGGTTGATCTCTTCCAGCGTCCGGTTTAGGTCCAGGGGCGCCGCCGCGTTTTCCGCGCGCAGGTGGAACACGGCCACATGGCGCTCCTTTCGGAGCGTCTGCCGGACCTCCTCGGCGGTGATGAACTGCCCGGCGGCGGTGACCGCCAGTTCACCGATGACCCGGCGGAACTGCGTGTAATTATGCGGCCACTGAAAGCCCTGGAGCATTCGTATGGCCTCCGGCTCCGCCCCCATGATTTGGCGGGGCAGGTCCGCGTTGAGATGGCTCAAAGACAGGTTGACCAGGGCGGGGATGCGGTCCGCCATCTCCCGCAGGGGGGAGAGGCGCAGAGAAAGGCAGCAGAGCTTGTCGATGAACTGGGAGCTGATCTCGGACATGTGCTCTCCGGGCTGGCAGACACAGGAGAAGATCACCCGGTTCCTGCGGCAGACCTCCATCTCGGAGATCGCGGCCAGGAGCTGGGAGCGCCGCTCCTGGCTCAGGCTGTCGGCGCTGGCGAAATAAATGGTGTTTCCCTCGTCCGCCAAGGGGGAGTTATGGTGCTCCAAAAGAAAGGACCAGCTCTTATCGTTCAGCAGGCTGCAATGGATGGTCACCAGGGGATTGTTCCGCAGAGGGCCGCGCATATAGATCACGCTGACAATGGACTCCTTGCCCGTGCCGTCCTCGCCGGTGACCATGACCGGGGCGGAGCTTTCGCTGATGCGGTCGATTTGCTCCTGGGAGTCGTTGACGGTGCCCGCAAAGCTGAAGATGCTGCTGTAATACGCGTCCTCCGCCTCCGGGCGGGTGGCAAAGCGGATGCCGGTCTGATTGGGGGAGAGGGGCGTCCTGCGGGCGTCGAAAAAAAAGGCTGTATATACGTGGCCCTCTGTGGCGGCGTGCCGGGAGCGGATGTTGTAGATCATCCCGCCGAGGTTTCGGGTAATGCGGCGCTCCTCCGTCCGCCGGGACTCGGGCAGTTCCCGGCGCAGCATCTCCAAAAGCTCTGGCCGGAACTCGCTTAGTGTGGAGAGAAACAGGCGGTCCTCGCTGTCGAACACCACGGTCTGGCTGAGCTGGCCCTGGATCAGATCCCGGAAAAACAGATTCTCCGCCCGGAGCTTTTGCTGGCTGCGGCACAGCAGGATGGCCTGGTCAAAGGCCCGGCGAATGCTGTTGATCCCGGAGACGATGAGAAAGGAATTCAGCCCCAGGCGCTTGGCCGTGGTATCCGCCACCATGTCGCAAAGGACGGTCTGATACTGCTCGTCCCGGATCTTCCGCATGATCTGCTCCACGGTCTCCGGAAAGTCATAGGTGTAAATGGCCATGTCGTAGCCCATCAGGTCGCACAGCCGCCGCGCGCTGCTGGAGATGTTGGCCGCGCACACGATGGCGATCTTCCCCGTCAGGCCGTCGGTCAGCTTCAGGGCGCAGAGCAGGTCATACACGGTGAGGTCAATCTCGATAATAGGGAGCGCCAGATTCTGCCGCAGCATGTCGGCGGTGCCGCCCCGGGAGATGACCACGTCGTAGTTGCCATGAAAGTTGCTGCGGGCGATCTCCAGGCCCTCGTCCCGGTCCCCCACGAACAGCGTCAGGTCGATCTGGGGATATTCGTCCTGAAGGGAGGCCATCAGATGCTTCATGCCTTCATAAGGGGCGATGCCCAGCGCGCGGATGCGGTGCTCCATAAACAGACCTCCGATTGTTTCAAAATCGGATATATTATAACAAATNCACAAAAACGGCGCAACGCTTTTTTCGCTAGTTTCAAAAATAAACGGTTTTTACGCAAAGCTCTGTAAACTAGAGCGTGAAAAGACGGAAGCCTTGCAGAAGAACTCCAAACACAGGACTCGAATTCAAAACGTTTCAAATGTAGACGCATAGGGGCGTGGATATGATAAGATTTCTTATGATCGCGGATGACTTCACCGGTGCGCTGGACAGCGGCGTCCAGTTCGCGGCCCGGGGCGCCAGGACCCGCGTGGTGACGGACCCGGCGTACGATTTCTCACAGGCGGAAGAGGACCTCCAGGTCCTGGTCCTGGACGCCGAGACCCGCCACCTGACGCCGGAGGCCGCCTATGGCGTAGTGTTCCGGGCGGTGGAAGGCGCCTTGAAAAACGGATTTACTTACATCTATAAAAAGACGGACTCCGCCCTCCGGGGCAACGTGGGCGCGGAGCTGACGGCGGTGCTGGACGCCGCCGGGGCAGACAGCCTGGCGTTTCTTCCGGCCCTGCCGGGGATGGACCGGGTCACCCGGAAGGGCATCCACTACATCGACGGCGTCCCCGTAGCGGAGAGCGTCTTTGGCCAGGACCCCTTCGAGCCGGTGACCGCCTCCTCTGTGACGGAGATCATCGGCGCGCAGTCCAAAACCCCGGTGGTGCTCCACGAGACCGGCGCGCCCGGGGAGGAGCCCCCCCGCCCCGGCATCCAGGTCTATGACGCGGAGACCGACGGCGATCTGCTGCGCATCGGCCGGGCACTGGGAAAAGAGGGGCTGCGGCTGAGCGCCGGGTGCGCGGGCGTTGCCTCCGTGCTGGCGGAGCTGCTGGAACTGGAGGGAACCCCTCCGGAGCGGCCTTATTTGGTCCCGTCCCTCTTTGTGGCCTGCGGCAGCGTGAACCAGGTGACCCTGCGCCAGATGGAGACGGCGGAAGCGGCGGGCTTTGCCCATGTCCACCTAACTCCAAAGCAGAAGCTGGAGACAAGCTGGCTGGAGACGGAGGACTGCGCCGCCGCCGCGGCCGCCTGGCTGGGAGACGCCGGAGAAAAGAAACGCTTTATTTTGGATGTGAATGACCCCGCAGGCCGGACGGACACGGCGGACTATGCGAAAGAGCGGGGCCTGACGGCAGAGGATCTCCGGGTCCGCATTTCGGGGCAGCTGGGCCAATTGGTCCGGCGGCTGCTGGATGGAGGACTGGACGCCACGCTCCTCTGCACTGGCGGGGACACGCTGCTGGCCCTGATGCGGGCCGTGGGCGTGGCGGAGCTGGCGCCGGTGTGCGACCTGGACGCCGGGGCGGTGCTGACGGATTTCGTGTATGCGGGAAAGGCCTATCATATTATTTCAAAATCCGGGGGCTTTGGAGAGCCGGACCTGTTTATCAGGCTGGCCAAGTCCATCGGCGCCGGAGATCACGAGGAGGAAGCGGTATGCTGACAAAATACGAATTGAAAATGCCCCGCGCGGTCTACAGCGGAGAGGGCGCCCTGGGAAAAATTCCGGAAATCTTCGCCGCCAACGGGGTAAAGCGCCTGGTGGTTTTCACCGACAAGGGCATCGAGGGCGCGGGACTGCTGGAGTTTCCGATGGCGGAGGTAAAGAAGACCGGCGTGGAAGCCGCCGTCCTGGACGACCTGCCGGCGGAGCCCTCCTATCTGGAGGCCCAGAAGCTGGTGGACCAGTGCAAGGAATGCGGGGAGGACTTCATCATGGCCGTAGGCGGCGGCAGTGTCATGGACACCGCCAAGCTGGCCAGCATCCTGATGACCGGCGAGTACGGCGTCAAAGAACTGCTGGATGAGCCCGGCCGGGCCAGGAAGTGCATGAAGACCCTGATGATCCCCACCACAGCGGGCACCGGGTCCGAGGCCACCCCCAACGCCATCGTGGCCGTGCCGGAAAAGCAGCTGAAGGTGGGCATCGTCAACACGGAAATGATCGCGGACTATGTGATCCTGGACGCGGTGATGATTAAGAAGCTCCCCCGGAAAATCGCCGCCGCCACCGGAGTGGACGCCCTGGCCCACGCCATTGAGTGCTTCANCAGCAATAAGGCCAACCCCNTCAGCGACCNTTTCGCCCTCCAGGCCCTGGACATGATCCTAAACAATATTGAACAGGCCTGCGACGACCCGGAGGCCATGGACGCCAAGAACACCATGCTCCTGNCCAGCTTCTNCGCGGGCGTNGCAATTACGGCTTNCGGCACCACCGCCGTCCACGCCCTGAGCTATCCCCTGGGCGGCAAGTACCACATCGCCCACGGCGTGTCCAACGCCATCCTTCTGGCTCCGGTGATGCGCTTCAACGAGCCCGTCTGCCGCCCCCTGCTGGCCAAGGCCTATGACCGCTGTCTCAAGGGGGACGCCAAAACCGAGGAGGAGAAGAGCGCCGCCGTCATCCGGCGTCTGGAGGGCATCGTAAAGCACCTGGATATCCCCACCAGCCTCACGGAGTTCGGCGTGCCCAAGGAGGACCTGGAGTCTCTGGTCGCCTCGGGCATGGAGGTGACACGGCTGCTGGTGAACAACATGCGCCAGGTTACCCCCGGCGACGCCCGGAAGATTTATCAGGAAGTCCTGTAAAGAAATTTTTATAAGGAGAGAGTTCCCATGAAGCATGTCGAGATCAAAGGCATCATCCCCCCGATTCTCACTCCCATGAACGCGGATGAGACCATCAACGAGCGGGAGCTGCGAAACCAGGTCAACCGGGTGATCGGCGCGGGCGTCCACGGCATCTTCCCCTTCGGCACCAACGGCGAGGCCTATGCCCTGACCTACGCCGAGAAGGAGCGGGTTCTGGACATCGTGATTGAGGAAACCCGGGGCCGGGTCCCCGTTTACGCCGGTTCCGGCTGCATTACTACCCGGGAAACTGTCCAGCTGAGCAAACGGGCCGAGGCCCTGGGCGCGGACGTGCTGTCCATCATCACGCCTTCCTTCGCCGCCGCCTCTCAGGATGAGCTGTACGCCCACTATATGGAAGCCGCTGCCGCAGTGGATCTGCCCATTGTCCTCTACAACATCCCCGCCCGGACGGGCAACGCCTTGGCTCCCGCCACCGTGGCGCGTTTGGCCAAGGACGCTCCCAACATCGTAGGAGCCAAGGACTCCAGCGGGAACTTTGACAACATGAAGCAGTATGTAGAGCTTACGGNGGTCCTGGACAAAGAGTTCAGCGTCCTCTCCGGGAACGCCTCCTTGATTCTGCCCATCCTGCTTTTCGGCGGCAAGGGCGGCGTGGCCGGCTGTGCCAACGTCTTCCCCCACACCATGGTGGAGATCTACGAGGCCTGGGCCGCCGGGGATCTGGAGCGGGCCAAGAAGGCGCAGGACAGCATCCGCCCCTTCCGCGCGGTCTTCAAGTACGGCAACCCCAACACCATCATTAAAATCGCGGCGGGCCTCCTGGGCAGCCCCGTGGGCGACTGCCGCAAGCCCTTCTGCCGNCTCTACGCCGAGGGCATGGATGCGCTCAAGAAGGTGCTGGAAACCTGCAAGGCCAACGGCCTGCATTNATGAGGAGGTAAGGAACGATGAACAAACCCATCCTGGGCATCACCATGGGCGACCCCTTCGGCAACGGCCCTGAGATCACTGTCAAGGCCCTGGCGGACAAGACGCTCTATGACCGCTGCCGCCCCCTGGTGGTGGGCGATGTCTCTGCCATGGAGTACGCCGCCAGGGCGGCCAAAAAAGTCTCCGGCATCGACATGAAAATCCGGGGCATCCGGTCCGTCGGCGAGGCAAACTATGAGTACGGCGTTATCGACGTGTACGATCTGGGGCTGGTCAAGGCCTCGGACATCCCCGGCGACCCGGAGAATCCCAAGCCCTTCGGCCTGGGAGCCACGGCCCTGGGCGGCGAGGCGGCCTTCCAATACGTCAAGAAGGTCATTGAGCTGGCCATGGCGGGCGAAGTGGACGCCACCGTCACCAACGCCCTGAGCAAAGAGGCCATCAACATGGCGGACCACCACTATTCGGGACACACGGCAATCTACGCCGACTACACCAAGACCTCCAAGTACACCATGATGCTGGCCCATAACGAGCTGCGGGTGGTTCATGTCTCCACCCATGTCTCNCTCNGGGAGGCCTGCGACCGGGTNAAGAAGGACCGGGTCCTGGATGTAATCCGCATTGCAAACGAGNGCTGNAAAGCCATCGGCATCAAAGAACACNAAATCGCGGTGGCCGGACTGAATCCCCACTGCGGAGAGAACGGCATGTTCGGCCAAGAGGAGATCGAGGAGATCCAGCCCGCCATCGATCAGGCCATGGCCGAGGGAATCATCATTCCCGAGAAAAAGCCCACCCCGCCGGACACCGTCTTCTCCAAGNCGCTGGCCGGCTGGTATGACATCGTCGTCGTCATGTACCACGACCAGGGCCACATTCCCCTGAAGGTCAAGGGCTTTGTCTACAACAAGGCCGAGGGCCACTGGGACGCCGTGGCGGGCGTCAACGTCACCCTGGGCCTGCCCATCATCCGGGCCAGCGTGGACCACGGCACGGGCTTCGGGCACGCCGGAGACGGGCACGCCAACGAGCTCAGCCTGGTCAACGCCATGGACTACGGCATCCGGATGGCCAACGCAAAGGCCAAACCGTAAACCGTCTTTATCCGGCCCAATGCCGGTGAAGAATACGACTTTATCCACAAGTATCAGAAAGGAAGAAATGAAATGAAGAAAGTATTTGCTTTGCTCCTTACCCTGAGTCTGGTGCTGAGCCTGGCCGCCTGCGGCGGTGACAGCGGCAAGACCGACGCCCCCGCCGACAGCGGTTCTTCCG
>NZ_CAJMXG010000083.1:0-12187 GCF_905219725.1 Oscillibacter sp. CU971 | reverse complement strand
ATTGAGATAGGCCCGCCCGGTCCCCCGTTTGCTTCCCCCCAGGGGGAAGTACAGGCATTCCCGGAGGAAGGAGGTCAGGGTGATGTGCCACCGCTTCCAGAATTCCCCCACGGAGAGGCTCCGGTAGGGAGAATCAAAGTTCACCGGGAGGCGGAGGCCAAAGAGGCGGGCGCACCCGGCGGCAATGTCGCAGTAGCCGGAGAAGTCGAAGTACAGTTGCAGGGTGTAGCCTAAAATCACCAGCCAGCCGCCGGGGGCGGAAAGCTCGTCCAGGCGCGCCCAGCCATTGCCCACCACAATGCCCAGGTTGTCCGCCAGCAGCACCTTTTTCGCCNTGCCGGAGGCGATGGCGTACAGGGCGGCGGCAAAGTCCCGTCCGTCGGGGCGGAGGAACTTCTCCCCGTGAAGCTGGGGAAAGAATGCCTGGGGCTTTAAAATCGGCCCGGAGACCACGGAGGGGAAAAAGAAAGCGTAGAGGGGCAGATCCTCCCGCTCCGGGCGGAAGCCGCCGGTATAGGCCNCCTTCAAAAGCCAGAGCTGCTGGAAGGTAAAAAAGCTGAGGCCCAGGGGAACCCAGCCGGGGGACAGGCGTCCCCCGGTGACAAAGCCGGTGTACTNAAAGACCGCCAGCACGCCGGTGTGCCAGGCCGCCGCCAGATAGAGGCAGCGCCGCCGCCGGGCGGCGGTCCGGGGATAGGCGCGGGCGGCGGGGCCGTCCCCTTCCGGCTGGATGCGGACGTCCGGCATGGTGAGATACCGGACAGCGGCGGCGGACACCGCCATCCCCAAAACCAGCACCAGCAGCGCGGCCCAGCCGCCCCCAATGATATAGAAAATCAGACAGGCCAGGGTCAGGCACTCCGCCGCGATGCGCCGGTCCCACCGGGCCAATCCCAGGCAGACGGCGGTGGCGGCGGCGAGGAAGGCCAGGAAACCAAACGATTGAAAATTCATTTTTCCGGCTGTCTGGAAAGGGCGGTGAGCCGGGCGTCGGTGGTGCTGAGGACCTGGGTCAGGCTCTGGCAGCGCCCCGGATAGGCGGCGTTGATGGCCGGGGACGAGAGGTCCGGGAACTCCGCCTTTTTGGCCTGGAGCTCCCGCAGGGCGGCGGCGTANCGGGCCTCGGAGAGCTTCNGGTCCGCGTCGGCCAGCCCCAGGCCGCAGGTGCTGGGGTCCAGGGCGAAATAGCCCTCNTTGGCCCCGGAGGANCGGTAGAGGTGCCGGTAGAGCNGGTAGACGGCGCTGCCAAGGTAGGCGGCGGCGGCGTTGATGAGCGTTTTGTCCCCCATCTTGCCCAGAAGCTCAAAAAGGACCCCCACCGCGCCGGAGAGGAGCTTGCTCTGAAGGGTGGCCAAAACGCTGCCCCGGAGGGTGCTTTTCGGCTCGGCGGCGTCCAGGATGTCNTGCTCNGTCAGCATGTTCCCCTCCCGGGAGAGGGTGCGGCCCAGGATGAAGTCGGCGGACACGCCGTAGTAGTCGCAGGCCCGGACGACAAAGCGGAGGCCCGGCTCCCGGATGCCGTTTTCATAATGGGACAGGAGGGCCTGGGAGATGCCCAGTTCCCCGGCGGCGGCCCGCTGGCTGACGCCCTTCTCCTGCCGCAGCAGAGACAAGGTGCGGGAAAACTCTGAACTCATAAGTCGGACGCTCCTTTGGTTTGTTCTCAATTACGCAACGTATAGTTTACCAAACGCNTTACGAGATGTAAAGATATTTTTGGCCGAAAAAAATCCCCCGCCCCGGCGTTCCAGGGCGGGGAGAGGCTTACTCGTAAAGTTCCTCGTCGGCGTAGTCGTCGTATTCGGAGCTGAATCTCTGGCTCAGGCGTTTTTTCATGCCGCAGTATCCCACGCTGAGATCGTGCCAGCCGCCGATCAGCAGGCAGACAAAAGCGGCGAAGGCCAGGCTGGCGCCGATGATCTTCATGACCATGCTCGCGGTTTCGCTCATAGCAGCTTCCTCCTAATGATCCAAAATTGAATCTATTATACACCGTCCGCTCCCCTTTTACAAGGGGGGATTTTGCGCCGGAATTTCTATCCGCATTTTGCCGCAGATCCGCCCCTGCAAAAGAAAATTTCGGGGCGGGCATCTCCTTTTACAGAAAAGTGGAAGAAAGGGCTNGACAAACCGATCAACTTCGTGTATCTTATATATGTTCTGTTTCGGACGATTAGCTCAGCTGGCTAGAGCACCTGCTTGACGTGCAGGGGGTCACAGGTTCGAGTCCTGTATCGTCCACCAAAAACTCCTAGAGCCACAAAGGTTCTAGGAGTTTTTTAGCATTCATGCCTTTTTGACTTGTTAGTAACGCGTTAGTAACCGTGAGCGCAAGAATGGTTTATCAAAAGGGAGGGCAAAGGCCCTCCCTCTCTCACATTACCACATACTCATAGTACCGGGCCAGCTTCTCCCCGCCCTGGTTTCGGGCGTCCTTGTCCTCAAGGAACGCCTTCGCCATATAGACTCGGCCTTTTCCGCCGCCTTGGCGTAGCCAGAGTAGATCGTGTTCATCGCAAGGAATCCATGGTAGCCGCTCTGTACATGCGCGGCATTCTGCGGAGCCCCGGTGGCCGCGAATTGCAGCCTGTTCAACTGCGGGGTCCTTTTTCGCAGACAAAAATTTATTGTGCGGCAAATGAAAAACTTTTTCCCGATCTGTAATACTTTCCCCTTCCCCGCCGTTTACTCAGTGAATCGGCGCCAATTCAACAAAAAGGAGGAGGGCTTTTATGCTTGCGATCTGCCTGGCCATGCTGGAAACCGAACAGGACCAGCGGCGGTTTACGCGGCTTTTTGAGGCTCATGAGAAGAAAATCTACGCGGTGGTCCTCCGTATCCTGGGGGACCCCACCCGGGCGGAGGACGCCGCCCAGCAGACCTGGCTTAAGCTGGTGCAGAACTGGGACCGGGTTTCCGCCCTGCCCTGGGGGGAGACGGAGGGCTACACCGTCACCGTGGCCAAAAACTGCGCCCTGGACATCCTCCGCGCGGAGCGGAAAACCGTCGCCTTTCCCGAGGACTGGGACCCGCCCGCCCAGGAGGAGCGCCAGGAGGAGTACGACTATCTCGTCTCCCTCATCCGCNCCCTGCCGGAGAACTACCGGCGGATTTTGGAGNTCAAGCTGGTGGAGGAGCAGACCAACCGGGAGATCGCCCGGCGGCTGGGGATGAACGAGTCCACGGTGGCCGTCCGGGTTATGCGGGGCCGGACCATGCTGAAAGAACGCCTGGAAAAGGAGGGATATGCGTATGACGCAGTTTGACATGCTTTTGCGCCGGGCGCTGATGGACNCGAACCTGGCGCAGTATGNACGGGCCCTCCAAAGCGTGGAGGACAAGGAGCCGGACTTCTCCCCCCGCTACCTCCGGGAGCGGATGCGCCTNCTGGCGGACCCCCAGGGCTGGGGGCGGCAGGCCCGGCCCGGAGGCCGGAGACGGCTGAACTGGCGGCTCGTCGCCATCGTGGCGGCGCTGCTGCTTCTCTCCGCCTGCGCCGCAGCCGCGGTTACGGGACAGTTCTCTCAGTGGTTCCCCCGGCTNGGGATGGACCCGGAGGCCCCNGAGGTNTCCGAGGAGGTTTTGAGCCGCACAGGCACGGCCATCGAACAGAGCCAGACCGTGGGGGATACCACGGTAACCCTCCACGCCGCCGTGTGGAACGGGAGTGATCTGTGGGTGTCCATGGACATCGAGANCCCGAACNTCCCGGAGGAAGTCCAGCAGTACACCCCCCTCTATATGGCGGACTGCCGTTTCTTCCTGCGGGACGACCAGTGGGAAGAGTATACGAGAAACCGGGTGAAACAATCCATCGCCGCCATGGACGCGTCCCCGGAACAGATAGAGGCGGATATCCAAGCCGAGCTGGACAAGGGACAGCCGGGCTTTGGGAGCTTCCTCATGCCGCAGGAGCGGGAGGGGAACACCCTCAAGTTTCAGGAGAACACGTTTTTGGAAGCCGATTGGTTCACGGAGACCAAGCGGCCGGAGCTGACGCTGCATATAGAGCGCGTAGGCACCTACGTGAACGACAGTGAAGGCCAGGCAAGCGTAAACCCNTTCAAGGATATCCACCCGGGCGTGGTCTTTGTCGAGGGGCCCTTTGACCTGACCTTCACCCTGGAGGAGCCGATCCGGCCCATCCGTTACGAGGGGGCCGGCGTCGAGATGGTGCTCACAGACATCCCCCTCCGGTTTACCGGGTTCGAGCTTTCCGCCACGGAGCTGTCCGCCGACTACGCGGCCGTGAACCCGGAGGATCTGCCCGAGCCCGGCCCGGATCTTTCTCCGGAGGAGAATGACCGGCGCTTTCAAGCGACCGTGGCAGTCTGCCGCGCGGTTCAAGACAGNGTGCTGGGCCTCTGGACGGAGGACGGAAAGTATGTGGACCTCTCAAATTCGGAGTCCAGCGGAAGCGGTGGCTACGCAAGCCGCCGCTATCCCTACCCCATAGACCCCGCCACGGTGGCGGCGGTGGACATCGCCGGGGTCCGGGTGGAGCTGGGCGGACTGGAGCGGACGGCGGGGCCGGTGCTCTGAAAAATTTTTCCTAAATTTCAAATCCGTGAAATACTATGCCCTCCNCCTCCGTTTAGGTAGCAGAACGGAGCGGGGAGGGCATTCCCTTTCCGCCGAAAAAGAAAGGAAGGTATCCTCATGAAAAACAGAATCGCGTNCTTTACCGGCGGCTTTTTCGCCGCCCTGGCCCTGTCCCTCTGCCTGACCACCGCCCTGGCGGCCTCCGGCAAGGTGAGCTACAATTTTGCCAACGTCTCCATGGACGGGACGCAGAAAATCACGGCGGGGCAGGACATCACCGCCGCCAACGGGCAGAAAATCCCCGGCTCCATCCTCTACACCGACGCGGCGGGAGGCAAAACCAACTATCTGCCCATCCGCACCATCAGCGAACTGCTGGGCACGGAGATTGGCTATGACTCCGCAAGCAAGACGGTTCTGCTGGGCAAGCAGCCCGCCGCTGAACCCGCCCCCGAGGAAAATGTTATTGACCTCCGCACGCCCAAGACGGTGCCCGAGAACCCCCGCCGGGGCGACGTGGACCTCATCAAGAGCCGGGGCGGCACCATCCTGCCGGACGACGACCCGAACTCTTACCGGGGAAACGAGAAGATGTTCAAGAATAAAGACGGGGAGCTTTGGTATGAGTACCTGGTGGGAAACGACAGCGCCTTGGATGACCAGAACAAAAAGCTGGCGGAGCAATACCTGGTGAACGGAGACTACCCGAAGAACAAAAAGGGAGAGAGCTACGGCCTCTGGCAGCTGGCCTATTACGTGGGTTATGAGCCGGACTTGCAGAAGCAGTTGGACGGATACATCCGGGCGGCGGAACGGCAGGCGGCGGCGGACAAACTGAACGGCTTGTCCAAAGAGGAATGCCCCCATGAGTATACCTATTTTCTCTATGACCAGGAGGGCGAGGTCCTCCGTGAGCAAACGGACCCCTGCCAGGGCCACTTCGAGGGTATGACCATGGAGGAGGTCATGCGGGCCGTGGAGGAAGGCAGACTGTGGTAAGCGGCTTTTTTTGCCGGAACCCATTTCAGACGGCTGGAGCTGGATGTTCCCCTGCCCCATCGACCCCGCCGCGGAAAAGAGCGCGGCGGTTTNCAAGGAGCTTTCCCGGCAGGCCGGAATTCTCAACAGCCTCATTAACCGCTTCCGCATTCAATAAGACCCAAAAACAGGGAAGGCGCGCCTGGCGTGCCCTCCCTGTTTTTTGAAAAAAGACGTTTTCTCAGCCCTTGCACACGGGGACGATCCAGCCCTTGGTATCGGGAATCTTGCCCCACTGCATGCCGGTCATGGTGTCGTAGAGCTTCTGGGTGACGGGGCCGATTTTCCCGTCGTTGATGAAGACCTTGTCCTCCTTCCAGTCCAGCTCCTTCACCGGGGAGACCACGGCGGCGGNGCCGGTGCCGAAGACCTCNTCCAGCTTGCCCTCGCGGCCCGCCTTCATCACGTCCGCGATGGCCAGGGGGCCNTCAATGACCTCATAGCCCCAGTCCCTGAGAAGCTCGATGCAGCTGCGCCGGGTGACGCCGGGGAGCACCGTGCCNGTGCAGGCGGCGNTGTAGATTTTCCCGTCGATTTTGAAGAGGATGTTCATGCTGCCCACTTCTTCGACGTACTTCTTTTCCACGCCGTCCAGCCACAGCACCTGGGCGAAGCCCTTCCGCTCCGCCTCCTCGCCGGCCTTGATGGACGCGGCGTAGNTGCCGCCGCNCTTNGTGAAGCCCGTCAGGCCCGGGGCGGCCCGGATGTACTCGTCCTCCACGTAGATGCGCACCGGGTCAATGCCCTCGGCGTAGTAGGCGCCGGAGGGGGCGCAAATGACGCAGAAGGTGTAGTGCTTGCTGGCGTGGACGCCGAGGCCCACGTCGGTGGCGAAGACGAAGGGGCGGATATACAGGGAGGTGCCGTCGGAATGGGGCACCCAGTCCTTTTCCAGCTCCACCAGGGTCTTCACGGCCTGGACGAAGTCCTCCACGGGGACCTGGGGGATGCACATGCGGTCGGAGGAATCCTGCATCCGCTGGGCGTTGCACTCCGGGCGGAAGAGCTGAATGACGTTGTCCACGGAGCGGTAGGCCTTCATGCCCTCGAAAAGCTCCTGAGCGTAGTGGAAGACCACGGTGGCCGGGTCCATGGGGATGGGCGCGTAGGGCACGATGCGGGGGTCGTGCCAGCCCCGGCCGTCGGTATAGTCCATCAGGAACATATGGTCCGAAAAGATCTTGCCGAAGCCCAGCTTGCTCTCGTTGGCGGGCTTGGCCTTGGGGGCGGGGTTTTTCGTGATTTTGATATCCAGCATTGCGAACACTCTCCTGTTTTCCGTAATGGGAGCTGNGCTCCCCTGCCGGGCGGGGCCCGGNTTTTTGCTTTAAATGATTATATGCTTGCCCGGGGGCAAAGTCAATGGTTTTTCCCTAAGGAGACATGCGGGGGAAGCGGGCTCCGGCCCGCTTCCCCCTGCTTGGTCTTGTTAGGCGGGCTTCCCGCACTCCAGCCCGCGTTTCAGAGCCTCCAGGTTCAGCGGGACCAGCTTGGCCTTCTTCCCGGTGAAAATCTCCGCAATCATGGTTTCAATGGTCTCCNGCTTCAGCGCCCCCGTGGCGGCCACGTAGGCCCCCAGCATTACCATGTTGGCGACCTTGGGGTTTCCCAGCTCCGAGGCGATTTCGTCGCAGGGGACGTAGACCGCCGTCACGTCCTCCCGGCTTACCTTGTCGGNGATGANGCTGCTGTTGACGAACACNGTGNCCCCGGGGGCCACCCGGCTTTCAAACTTCGCCAGAGCCGCCCGGTTCATGGCCACCACCTCGCTGGGCCGCTCCACCAGGGGCGCGCCGATGCGCTCGTCGCTGATGATTACCGTGCAGTTGGCGGTGCCGCCCCGCATCTCGGGACCGTAGGAGGGAACCCAGGACGCTTCCAGGTCCTCCGCCACGGCGGCCTCCACCAGGTTCTTCCCGNTGGACATGACGCCCTGGCCGCCGAAGCCGGACAGAATCACTTCCTTTTTCATATCACGTCGCCTCCGTATCCTTGATAACGCCCAGGGGATAGTAAGCGGCCATATGCTCCATCAGCCATTGGTTGGCCTCGTNGATCTCCATGCCNCAGTTGGTGGGACAGGCCGCCAGCACCTCCACAAAGGTGAAGCCGTCCCCGGCCATCTNGCGCTNGNAGNCCTTTTTCAGGGCCTTTTTCGTCTTGTTCAGGTGGGGGATGTCCGTGACGCAGACCCGCTCGGCGTAGACGCAGCCGTCCAGGGTGGAGAGCATCTCGGCAACCCGGATGGGCATGCCCGCCTGTTCCTTGGTGCGGCCCAGGGGGGCGGTGGTGGCCCGCTGGCCGATGAGGGTGGTGGGGGCCATTTGCCCGCCGGTCATGCCGTAGATGGCGTTGTTGATAAAGATGGTGGTGAATTTCTCCCCCCGCATGGCGGCGTGGACAATCTCCGCCGCGCCGATGGAGGCCAGGTCCCCGTCCCCCTGATAGGTGAAGACGGGCTGGGTGGGATGGGTGCGCTTGACGGCGGTGGCCACCGCCGGGGCCCGTCCGTGGGCCGCCTCGATGGTGTCGAAGGAAAAGTAGTTCCCGGCGAAGACGGCGCAGCCCACGGGGCAGACGCCGATGGCCGTCCCCAGGGCGTCCATCTCTTCCAGAATCTCGCCGATGAGCTTATGTACGATGCCGTGGGCGCAGCCGGGGCAGTAATGGAGCTCCGTGTCCTGGAGGCCCTTGGTCTTCCGGTAAATCGTCGTCATGTCACTTGACCTCCTTCCAGGCTTCCTGGACCGCCCGCTCCACCTCGGACACGCCGGGGATCTTGCCGCCGCAGCGGCCGTAGAACTTCACGGGCTTCCGCTCCGCAACCGCCAGGTTCACGTCGTCCAGCATCTGCCCCAGGCTCATCTCCACCGTCAGGAAACCCTTCACCCGGTCCAGGTCGGCAATCTCCCGCAGCCGGGCATAGGGATAGGGCCACAGGGTAATGGGGCGGANCACGCCGGCCTTGATCCCCTGCCGTCGCAGNTTCTCCGCCGCCGTCTGGGCCACCCGGGAGGGGGTGCCGTAGGCAACCAGGACCATCTCCGCGTCGTCCAGCAGGATCTCCTCCCAGCGGCATTCGTTCTTCTCCATCTCCAGGACCTTCTTGTGCAGCTCCAGGTTGTGGGCCTCGCAGGAGGGGGCGTCGATGAGCAGGGAGGTGATGAAGTTATTATGGTCCCGGTTTCCCCGGCCNCAGGCGGCCCAGGTTTTNTCCGGGAGCGTTNTCGGGGTCCGCTCCTTCCAGACGATGGGCTCCATCATCTGGCCGATGAGGCCGTCCGCCNGGAGCACCACGGGATTGCGGTACTGGTCGGCGATGTCAAAGGCCTCCTGGGTCAAATCCACCGCCTCCTGGATGTTGGCGGGGGCCAGGACCACGGTGCGGTAATCGCCGTTGCCGCCGCCCCGGGTGGCCTGGAAATAATCTCCCTGGGCGGGCTGGATGGACCCGAGGCCCGGGCCGCCCCGCATGACGTTGACGATCACAGCGGGCAGCTGGCAGGCCGCCAGATAGCTGATGCCCTCCTGCTTGAGGCTCACGCCGGGGGAAGAGGAGGAGGTCATGGCCCGCACGCCGGAGGCCGCCGCGCCGTATACCATGTTGACGGCGGCCAGCTCCGACTCCGCCTGGACGAAGACGCCCCCCGACTGGGGCATGTGGAGGGACATGTACNCGGGAATCNCGTTCTGGGGGGTGATGGGATAGCCGAAGAAGCAGCGGCAGCCCGCCCGGATGGCGGCCTCAGCGATGGCCTCGCTGCNCTTCCAGATTTCTCGTTTCATGGGACCGGCTCCTTTCAGTCTTTTTCGATGGTGATGATGGAATCGGGGNANATCTTCGCGCAGCTGACGCAGCCGATGCAGGCGGCTTCGTCCGTGCAGGACGCCGGGTGGTAGCCCTTCACGTTGGTGCCGCCCTCCAGGGCCAGAATGTGCTTAGGACAGGCGGTGACGCAGAGCCCGCAGCCCTTGCAGCGGTCCTGGCGGAAGGTGAGGTGGATTGNCATGGCGCAAAATCTCCTTTCCTCTATATAAATTGCCAATTTTATTCCCAGGGTTTCTTCATCCGAATCTCCATGGGGAAGGGGTCCAGGTCCTTCAGCGCTTCTAGGAACCGGGCTTCCGCCGCATGACAGGCCACCGGAATCCCCGTCAGGCGGGAAACCTCCTCCGCCAGGGCCGCGCCCTCCCGGATATCCTCCGCTGTGGTTTCGCCGCAGAGGTGGGTGTTGTTCACAAGGCCNGTACAGGCAAGGCCCGTCACCGTCTCGATGGCCCGGAGGACTTCCGCGCTGCGCTCCGCCGTGCGGACCTCGGGGCGGGCGGCGTTGACCACATAGAGGAGGCGGTAGTCCTCCTTCACAATCCTGGGCCGGTAGCGGGCCAGCACCCGGGCCCCGGAGGGGTCGCCGCCGATGTCCAGCACCCCCCGGACCGTCCGGTCCTCCAGCAGGGCGTGGAGCTCCGCCGGGAGGGCGGGCACGTCCGCGTCCGCCAGGGCCTGGGACGTGGCGATGAGCCGGACGCCCGCCGCCTCCAGCAGCTCCCGGCGCTCCCGGCTGCGGAAGTAGGGGTTTACAATGTCCAGATCCGCCAGGGCCGTCCGCTCCCCCGCCTCCGCCAGGGCCAGGGCCAGGTTCACGGAAAATTCGGTCTTTCCCGTGCCGTAGTGCCCGGTGACCAGGGTCAGGCGGTGGGGAAAGCGCTCCAGGACGGTCAAGAGGACCCCTCCTTCCAGGAAATCGCGCGCAAGTTGTCTGGTATTTTCCCACGTTGTATGATGTNATTTTATACTAAATTACATAGGCTGTCAAGAGCCTTCTTGTTTTTTCCGGCAAAAGGCGGTATAGTACTCTTACAGTAAATTTCTGATGAACGCAACACGTGCCCGGCGGGTCCGCCGGAGGATGGAGGAGTCTACATGGAAGGCAAACGCGCCAAGCTGTCCGAGCAGACGGCGGACCGGCTTTATGAGTGGATTGTGGAGGAGCGCCGCTATCCCCCCGGCAGCAAGCTGCCCAACGAAAACGAGCTCAGCGGGGCCATGGGGGTCAGCCGCACCACCCTGCGGGAGGCCATCTCCTTTTTGGTTGCCCAGGGGGTGCTGGACATCCGCCGGGGAAAGGGCACCTTTGTGGCGGAGAGCCTCCCCGCCCCGGGGATGGACTTAACCGCCCTGGCGGGGGTCCGCTCCCGGGTCCGGGCCAAGGACCTTTTTGAGATGCGGCTGATTTTTGAGCCCGCCACCGTGGCCCTGGCCTGCCGGCGGGCCAGCGACGAGGAGCTGGAGCAGATCCGCAAAAAGGCGGAGCGGGTGGAGCGCATCGCCGCCGAGGGGGGCAACTGGCCCCTGGCGGACCAGGAGTTCCACTGGGCNATCATCAAGGCCTCCCACAACGAGTATATGCGGCGGCTGTACCCCATCATCAACAGCGCCGTGGATGAGATTCTGCAAATCTCCCCCAGCCGCCAGCGAATGCAGGACATCGCCCTGGGGGATAACCGGACCATTTTGGCCTTCCTCCTCAAGCGGGACGAGGAGGGGGCCCGCTGCGCCATGAGCATCCATATGAAGCATTTGATCAACACCCTCCAGGACTGAGGCTGTCCCCCGGACGGGGACAAGATCGCCAAAACGTTCGTCAAAATAGATAAAGAAGACGTCGAAAAATTGTCGGTTTTGATGTTTGCGGTTCCGGGTTTTACCAATTCCTTTTGGCAAAACCCACAATTACCCGGGGACCATTCACAAATTGTCCACAAATTTGTTCAAACCCTCTTAACAAATGGCTGGGGAGGGTGTATAATGCGTTCGCAAGCTGGGGTTCTTTCAGGACTCCCGGGAAGGGGGCGCCCCCTTCCGCGCCGTTTCCTCTTGGAAACGGCGGGCCCAACGGATGAAGCGGAGGATGGTATGGAGAGAACCCCCCAGGAGTGCTTTGAGAAGCTGCTGAACGCCTATTCCCACAACTACGACCTCACGAAGGACGTGGAGACGGAGGAGGGCNGTTCCTTCCCCGCCATGGCCCACTACTTCCTCCGGGATGAGCATTACCTGGTCCGGCGGGATAAGCAGTTCTACGCCACGGAGCAGCACGACTACACCTATTTCCATGTGGCGGACCACCTGGACGCCGCCGGGGCCAAGGCCCTGACGGAGCGGACCCTCAANGCGGGCCTGGCCGCCATCCGCCCCCACAAGGAGCATATGAGCTCCTTCGTCACCCTGGTGGTTCTGGCGGAGACCATCGACCCGGAGGCGAAGAAGGTCTTGAAGANGACCCGCTTCCACAAAAACTANCGNCTGGCGCTCCATGGCTGGATGGAGTTTCATATAGCAGCAATGGAATGTTCCACGCGGAGCTTTCTCTCCAATCCAGCCGGGAGGGGGGCCCGCAAGNCCCTGGAGGCCAATTTCGCCTCCAAATGAACCTGGGGGATTTCCCCCGCAAACGAGACTCATGAAAGAGGGAGAGTGTTTTCATGAACGGATTAGTACTTCTCATCATCAGCGTCGCTGTGCTGCTCGCCGGCTATGTGCTCTATGGCCGCTGGCTGTGCAAGCAGTGGGGCGTCGGCGAGCTTGACAAGCCCACCCCTGCCC
>NZ_CAJMXG010000082.1:0-12291 GCF_905219725.1 Oscillibacter sp. CU971 | reverse complement strand
GTCCAACAAATCGGACAGGAAAACGGGAAACGAAAAATCGGGTCGGATGTGTCTCGCTATGGATGCGAACGCAGCGCTCTCCCAGCTGAGCTACGAGCCCAAATCGGCGCTTTTTATACGAAAAAAGTTGCAGAATTTGGATTTCTAAAATATTCGATTTTCAGGGGAAAAGTCCAACGGATTGACTGAAAAACGGGGCCACAAACCTGGGTCGGATGTGGCTCGCTATGGATGCGAACCGTACGCTCTCCCAGACTGAGCTACGGGCCCAAATCGACAGTTCCAATGTCGGAACACAAAAATAAGCAATATGAAATTATAAGTGTGGCAGAAAACTTAACCCTTTGCTCTCCCAGCTGAGCTACGAGCCCAAATCGGCACTTTTCGTGCGAAAAAAGTTGTGAATTTTGGATTTCTCAAATATTCGATTTTCAGCGGAAAGTCCAACAAATCGGACAGGAAAACGGGGAACGGAAAATCGGGTCGGATGTGTCTCACTATGGATGCGAACCGAACGCTCTCCCAACTGAGCTACAGGCCCAAATACGATAACAAAAGATAGGTCATGAGAAAAGCCTTGGAAGCTGAAGTTCCAAGGCTTTTCTCTGTCCTGGTGGAGATAAGCGGGATCGAACCGCTGACCTCTTGAATGCCATTCAAGCGCTCTCCCGGCTGAGCTATACCCCCAGGTGTTCCGCATCAGAACAGTGATTATAATAGCAAAGACCGCCCGAAATGTCAAGGGGATATTTAAGAAATTTCAAAAAATTTTTCCAGGCCGGAAACGGGGCGGGGAAACCCCCGCCCCGCCGCCTCAGCGCATGTCGCGGGCCACGCTGTCCACCGCCTGGTCCACCGCCGTGCCCAGCTTGTGGATTCCTTGATCCACCTGCTTCTTCACGGTCCGGCGGCTGCTCTGGGGGGCCATCATCCCCGCCACCGCGCCGGCGGCCATGCCGGCGCCGATGCCCAGGAAAAACCCGGTGCTCTTCTTCATCTTCATTCACTCCTTTTCCGTGCCCCCACAGTTTGCCCGCCGGGAACGAAAAAATCCCCCGGACCATTTGCCAAAGCCCGCCAAACGCGGTATACTATGGAAAATCAATTTTTCCGGGAGGAACCGCCATGACCATCATCTACCTCATCCGCCACGCCGAGGCGGAGGGCAACCTCTACCGCATCGCCCAGGGCCAGCACGAAAGCAGCCTCACCGACCGGGGCTGGCGGCAGGTCCGGGCCCTGGAGCGCCGCTTTGCGGACATCCGCATCGACGCGGTTTACGCCAGCGACCTCTACCGCACCCGGGCCACCGCCACGGCCATCTACCGCTCCCACGGCCTGCCCCTCCACCGTTGCCCGGGTCTCCGGGAAATCTGCGTGGGGGACTGGGAGGGCCGGACCTGGGGGGACATCGCCCGCTCCGCGCCGGAGGCCATGGCGGACTTCGGCAGCCGCATGGACCGCTGGTCCATCCCCGGGGCGGAGACCCCGGCGGAGGTGCTGGCCCGGGTCAAGGCCGCCGTGGAGGACATTGCCCGGGCGAACCCCGGGAAAACCCTGGCCCTCTTCTCCCACGGCTACGCCATCCGCCTCCTGCTGGCGAACCTCCAGGGTATCTCCCTGCGGGACACCGGGGAGAAGTCCCCCACCGGGGACAACACCGCCGTGTCCCTGCTGGAGTGGGACGGGGAAGCCCTCCGGGTGGTGTGGCAAAACGACAACCGCCACTTAAAGGACCCTGCATACCTGGCGGGGGAGAAGCCCGGCCGGGCCAAGCGGGCCTTCGCCCTGGAGCCGGGGCTGTGGTTCCGTCCTCTGGAGGGCCCGGAGGCCGCGGAGCGCCTGGCCGCCGCCTGGGCGGAGGCGGGCGAGCAAGGGCCCGTCCCCTCCGCTTCCTTAACCCTGGAGGGCCTTTTGAACGAAGAGCCCGCGGGCCTTCTTCACCTGGCCCCGGAGACGGGGCAGATTCACCTGACCTACATCCGCCCGGACTGCCGGAGGCGGGGCCTGGGCGTCCAGCTCCTGGGCCAGGCGGTGCAGTACACCCGGGCCCAGGGCGGGGAAACGCTGTCCGCCGCCGCGGCCCCCGGCACTCCGGGGGAGGCGTACCTCCGGGACTGCGGCTTTGTCCCCCAGGGGGAGGCGGAGGGACGCCGCCTCTGGCAAAAGCCCATCAGCTTTGACCCCTCGATTTAAAGAACGCGCTAAGACTTTGTAAATTCCTTGTCCGCCCGCCAAATTCCGGCAAAGTTAGCGTTGACAAAACGTGTATGATTCCATATAGTGGTCTCACAGCTCATGGCTTCGTAAAAGGGAGTAGCTTACGTTTTCAACGTGGCGCGGCTCGTCATCACGATGGTTCACCGCCATCCGGGCCCGCTGAAAAGCGAGACTTTTATCCTGTGGGACAACTGCCGGGTTTCCGGCGCTGCCCCGGAGGATAGAGGTCTCGCTGAATTTTTGGAAAGCGGTGGATTGTATGGAAATTTGGATCACGGTTCTTTTGTTTCTCTTAGGCCTGCTCCTCATCATCAAGGGCGGCGACTGGTTTTTGGACGGGGCCGTGTGGATCGCGGAGGCCACCGGCGTGCCCCGGTTCATCATCGGGGCCACCATCGTCTCCCTGGCCACCACCCTGCCGGAGCTGACGGTCTCCCTCACCGGAACCCTCCAGGGGGAGGTGGATTTGGCGGTGGGCAACGCCGTGGGCTCCGTCACGGCCAACCTGGGGCTTATCCTGGGCATCTCCCTGGTGTGCATCCCCTCTGTGGTGAAGCGGGCGCAGTTCCAGCTCAAGGCCCTGCTGATGGTCTTTGGCGCGGCGCTGCTGCTGGTCCTCAGCCGGGGCGGCGTGCTGAAGGCCCTGCCGGGGCTGACGCTGTTTGTCATCTTCGGCGTCTATATCTGGAGCAACCTCCGGGACGCCAAAAGCGGCATGGCGGAGAACCGGGAGGCCCGCCAAAAGGGCCGCACCGTCTCCCGGCGGCAGATGGTGGAAAAGCTGTTCCTCTTTGCCCTGGGCATCACGGCCATTGTCATCGGCTCCCAGCTTCTGATCAACTACGGAAGCGAGCTGGCCCTGCTGATGGGGGTCCCCGCCAGCATCATCGGCGTCACCATGGTGGCCATCGGCACGTCCCTCCCCGAGCTGGTGACCACCCTGACGGCCATCGCCAAAAAGGAAGCGTCCATGTCCGTGGGGAACATCATCGGGGCCAACGTCATTGACCTGACCATGATTCTCCCGGTGTGCTCCGCCGTCAGCGGCGGGGCGCTGACCATCGGGGCCCAGACCACGCTGCTGGATATGCCCGCCTGCCTTTTGCTTTGCTGCGTGGCGGTGATTCCGCCCCTGGTGACGGAGCGGTTCTACCGCTGGCAGGGCGTTTTGATGCTGGGGCTCTACGCGGGGTATGTGGTGCTGCTGGTGACCTGATACTTTCTTGAAAGAAAGTATCCAAAGAACTTTAACACGCTCTGACAGTCTGGCGATAGACCGGGCCGGAGCGACGGCAACGAAAGAGGCCCGGAGCAAAACAGCGCCGGGCCTCTTTTCTCAATCTCAAAACGCCGCCGCTCCGGCAGCCGGGAAAACCCTCCTGCGGGGCCTGACCCCCTGGTCAGTCCATTCCTCCAGCCATGCATCGGCCGGCCCGAGGAGCTTCCTCACCCGTCCTCTTCCAGCAGCCGCAGTCCCGCCAGGTCCGTCACCGGCAGGGAGAAGACCACGGCCTGGGCCTTGGTATGCATCCCCGCCTGGGTCATGACGGCTTTCATAATGGGCTTCCGGGCCGCTTCCTTGGCTAGGATGAAGACGATCTCCTTCTCCGCCGCCAGGGACACGCCCAAGAACTTTCTCGCCAGCTCCGTCCCGGTGCCCTTGGCGTGGATGGTGGTGCCTCCGGCGGCTCCGGCGGAGCGGGCGGCGTCCATCACCTGGTCCGTGTGGCCCCGGTTGGCGATGACCACGATGAGCTCGTGGGTGATTTCCCTATCCATGTCGTCCTCCTCCCCCTGCCATGACAGCAGATAGTCCCTGGCCCGGGCCCCGCCTACGCTGGAAATGGGCACGGCCATCAAAATGCCCCGCCCCGGCACGTCCAGCCACAGCTCCCGGGCCGCTTTGCGCACCAGCCGCCCCGACCGGGGGGCCGCCAGCAGCAGCACCGCCTTCTCCGTGGCCTCCAGCCCCAGGTAGTCCAGCACCTCCGTGGCGGCGGTGCCCTGGCCCAGGGCCGAGAGCACCAGCGTGGCCCCCTGGGCCTGGAACCAGGCGGCGAACTCCCCGCCCCGGCTCCGGTCCGTGATGACAATCATGAGAACGGCTCTGTCCACAGGCGGGCCTCCCCTCTCAAAGCGCTTTCGCGCGTAAACTCAATACGCAAGGTCGATGATCTCCTCGTCCTCCGCCGCCTGGGCCAGCTGGGCCTTCAGCTTCCACTGGTAGGCAAGGCCCAGGAGCTGGATGGTCAAAAGCGGCGTCATGGCCACCANGGCGACGACCCCGAAGGCGTCGGTGACGATGCTGCNNCCCANGGCCTCGCAGGCCCCCATGGCGAAGGGCAGCAGGAACGTGGCCGTCATGGGGCCCGAGGCCACGCCGCCGGAGTCGAAGGCGATGGAGGTAAAGATCTTCGGCACGAAGAAGCTGAGGACCACCGCCAGAAGATACCCCGGCACCAAAAAGGCGAAGATGGACACCCCCGTCAGCACCCGCACCATGGCAAGGCCGATGGACGCCGCCACGCCGATGGAGAGGCTGGCGCTCATGGCCCCGCCGGGGATGGCCCCGGAGGTGATCTCCTCCACCTGGCGGTTCAGCACGTGGACCGCCGGCTCCGCCTGGACGATGAACCAGCCCATCAGCATGCCGGTGGGCACCAGCAGCCAGTTGAAGGGCAGGGCGGCGATCTGCCGTCCCAGGTACGTGCCCGCCGGGAGAAAGCCCACGTTGACCCCCGTGAGGAAGAGGGCCAGGCCAATGTAGGTATACAGGAGGCCGATGACGATCNTCCAGACCTTCTTCCGCTNCNGCCCCAGGGCGATTACCTGAAACNGGCCGAAGAAAGCGGCGATGGGGAAGAGGCTCTTGAAGACCTCCACGGCGTACTCCGGGAAGGCGGAGNGGAACAGGCCCCCCANCTCCCGGCTGTCCGCCGCCTGGGGCATGGCGGAGGGGCTGTAGGCCCCGGAGGCGGGGAACAGCATGGCCAGAATCAGCACCGCCAGAATGGGCCCCACGGAGCAAAGGGCCACCAGGCCGAAGCTGTCCTGTGCGGCGTTCTCGTCGCTTCGGATGGAGGAAACGCCCAGGCCTAAGGCCATGATGAACGGCACCGTCATGGGCCCGGTGGTGACGCCGCCGGAGTCGAAGGCCACCGCCAGAAAGTCCCCCGGCACGAAGAACGCCGCCAGGAGGAAGACCGCGGCGTAAGACCCCACCAGCAGCCACTGGAGGGAAATCTGAAACAGGATGCGCAGCAGGGCCACCACCAGGAAGGCCCCCACCCCGGCGGCCACGGCCCCGATGAGCACCGCGTTGGGAATGCCGGGGACCTGGGAGGCCAGGACCTGGAGGTCCGGCTCCGAGATGGTGACCACCACGCCGATGAGGAAGCTGACGGAGACAATGACCCAGACCTTCCGGGAGTTTGCCATGTGGGTGCCCACCTGCTCGCCGATGGGGGTCATGGCGGCCTCCGCCCCCAGGGTGAAAAAGCCCATGCCCAGAATCAGCAGCACCGCCCCCGCCAGGAAGGCCAGCAGCGCATCCACCGGCAGGGGGGCCACGGTGAGGCAGAGGACCAGCACAATGGCCGTAATGGGCAGCACGGAGGCCAGGGCCTCCCGGACCTTCTCGCCCAGGACGGTCTTGGTCCGGCCCATCCGGTCCCTCCAATGTCCAAGCCTGCCCACGCGCTCCGCCCCCTCTTGAAACGAAATTGGAAATATGGCCTATCTTAGCACAAAACCGGCCCCTTCCGCAAGGAATCCCGGAGTTCTTTACAGGAAATTTACACCTTTGGGCCGGGGTGAAAAAAGCGGTTGCATTTTCCGCCGATTTCCAGTAGAATAGATGTTTGACAACACTGTCGGAACATCCCGGCGGCTCCGCCGCCAAACTGCGAGGTAACGCTATGAACGGAAAAGAAGTCAGCGAGCTCCGCCGCCGCTTCCGGCCGGAGAAATCCGCCGTCAGCCGGGTTTACGGCTGCTATGTCAACGGCTCCAGCCGGGAGATCATCTCCTATCTGGACGAGTCCCTGGGGAACATGCCCCTGGAGGAGGCGNAGAAGTACTTAAGCCTTTTGAAAAAATCCCTCTCCGGCACCCTGGGGAAGCACCTCATCGACGTGGTCTTCTCCACCGCCCAGGTGATGGACAGCGACGAGCACCGCCTCCTCTCCGCCCTCCGGGAGTCCGGGCTGAAGGACGGGGAAATCCGGGAAACCTTCTACCGCGCCGTGATTGACGCCCTGGACATGGGGGACAGCAACTATCTAATCCTCCTGGCCCACGACGCCTACGACGTGCCCCGCCGGGGGCGGGACGGGGAAGCCGACCCCGACGGCTCGGACGAGGTTTTCTCCTACATCCTATGCAGCATCTGCCCGGTGAAGGCCTGCAAAATGGAGCTGGGCTATTTCCCCGGGGAAAACGAGTTCCACAGCTGCGCCGCCGGGCAGGTGGGCTCCGCCCCGGAGTTGGGCTTCCTCTTCCCCGCCTTCGACGACCGGGCGGCGAACATCTACAACGCCCTCTTCTACTCCCGGAAGCCGGACCAGATTCANCAGGAGTTCCTGGACGCCGTCTTCCGCACGGAGCCCCCCATGTCCGCCGCCGAGCAGAAGGAGGCCTTCCAGGGAGCCCTCTCCGGGGCGCTGGAGGGCGCGTGCAGCCTGGAGGTGGTCCAGGCGGTCCACGGGCGGCTGCTGGAGAAAATCGAGGCGAACCGCGAGGACAAGGAGGCGGAGCCCCTGGCCCTCTCCGCCGGGGAGATCGGGGGCATCCTCCGGGAGTGCGGCGTGGCGGAGGAGCGGGCGGCGGCCTTCCAGGCCCAGTGCGGCGAGGCCTTCGGCGGCGCGGCGCTGAACCCGGAAAACCTCATCGACGCCAAGCGCTTCGACGTGAAGACGGAACAGGCCACCATTTCCCTGGACCCGGCCTACAGCTATCTGGTAGAAACCCGGGTCATCGACGGGCGGAAGTACCTCCTCATTCCCGCCGGGGAGGACGTGGAGGTCAACGGCCTTCCCGTGGAGGTGACGGTGGGAGAGCCGGAGAGCGGCGAGAGCACATAAAAACGGCGGGGCCCCCAGGGGTCCCGCCGTTTGTTATTCAATGGCCGCATCCAGCAGAGAGTCCAGGCCGTCGTCCGCCGCTCCGGTGATAAAGTGGTCAAAGAGCCCCTCCAGCAGCTTCACGTAGTCCTCGGTCCAGCCGTTATGGCCGCTGACTCGGTGCAAATTGTCCTTCATTGCGGCCGCGAATTGGGCCGTGTCAAAGGGCTGGTTCGCCACACGGTACCATTGGTCCGCCGTCATGAGAGAATGCTTTTCGTATCCAACCGCAGAAATGCTGTTCGGATTAAAGAGATCTTCAAGCTGGACCTCCAGCATGGCGCGGTAGAGACGTGCCGATTCCCACCCCATCTTATTGTTTAGGACGCCGGTTTCTTGTAGTTCATTTTGCATTTTTAAAAAATCTATGGTTGTATTTTTGCCAGCATATTTCTCCCGAATTGCCGCTTCCCGTTCATCAAAGCTCATTCCATCGTAACCCAAAACCTTCATCTTAGCGTCAAAAACGACCTTGTCCGCTTTCTCCCTGCATGAACGGTCCAGGGCGGTTTTTTCCTCATAGGTCCATTCCGTATACGGTCTGCCGTCCAGTTCCACGCCCTCTTTCCAGGCGGCATTTATGGCGGGGTTGAAAATATGGCGCGTAACTTCGTCGCAAAACTGGTTATTAACCACACACCATTCTGCGGGTCCGGCGATATAGCCTTTAATGGCGATCATATCTCCCCCAAAGGCTTCATCATAGCGGTTCCAGATTTCCGCATAGATTTCCTCCGGACTCATGCCGGTGTAGTCGGCTTGCCGATCTATTTCCGCCAACTGCTTCAGCTTTGCTTGGGTTGCGTTGCTGACGGTAACACTTCCATAATACGTCCGCTCCGCCAGGGAAAACTCCGGCTCCGACCGGGGCTGCGGGGTGCTGGGGACGTAGCGATCCTGGGCTTTGGCCGTCTGCATCACCTGCCCGAAGGTTTTTGACGGTGTGGCTGAGGCCGTGGTTTTCCGGTATTCCGGGCGGGCCTGGAGTGCGTTTTCAATTCTCATGCCGGTTCATTCCTTCAATCGCATAAACTTGGCTTACGCCTGCAAATCAATTTCCCCACCGGCGGGGGCGGCGGGCAGCTCCTCCGGCAGCGCCATGGCGGCGCTGTCCGCGGCATACTGCTTCGCCACCAGCTCCATGGAGGGCTGGAAGGAAGAGGCCAGCTTCTGGGCCTGTTCCCGCAGTTCCATGTCCACGGCGGCGATGNGCGCCTGCATCCGATTGTNCACTTCCGCCTCCCGGAGATAGCCGGATTCCCGAATCCGCCGCATGGCCTGCTTGCGCAAAAGCTCCTGCTTCTGGCGGCGTGCCTCCCGGCTCCGCTTCTCCTGCTGTAATTTTTTCTGCCGGGCCTGGGCGACGCGCTCCCGCTCCAGGNCCCGGTTCTTCTTCCCCGCCCGCTGGACGGCCTTCTGGAGCTGGTTGATGGCGGCCTGAATCCGCTTGGCGTTGTCCGGGTCCGTCCGCTTGGCGCTCTGGAGGCGGACAATCTGCCGCCGGGCGAATCCGGCGGCGGCGTTGACCTCCGAGGACCGTTTCGCCCGGGCCAGCCGGGCGTACGCCGCCATGGGCGCGTCGCCATAGCGGGGCTTAGGCTTGATGGAATTGANTTTGTCCCGGGCGGCGTCGGCCTTTTCCCGGGCCTCCTTCATCATCTCGCAGATGGTGAGGGAGGCGTCCTCCTGTTCCCGGGAGGCTTCCGGGGCGCTCCGTTCCTGCCAGGAGGAGGCCGCGGAGGCGGCGGTGGTGTTCACTTGCATGCCGGACATGGCGGGGCCTCCTTTCGGGCCGCCCGGGGCTACGCCCGCAGGTTCATGCCCAGATTTCCGTATTGGGGGAAGCGGCTGAAATAGCCGCCTGGGTAGAGCTGAAGGTTTTTCAAAAACCGATTCGCGGCCTCCTGGGCCTTGCCGGACTGGCCGGAGAATTTCAGCAGAGCGGCCACGTTTTTCAAATCGTCCCTGGAAAAGTCATAGGTAAAGTCCNCACTCTCATACCGCCATGTCCCGCCCTCGTCCTTGCAGGCGGNCCAGGTGGTCCCCTTGGNGGGGTCTGTGGAGTCAAAGCCCGGCTTGGTGTAATCAATGAAGGTGGTGGTACCGTCCGGGTGCTCCATAGTCAGGGAGGTAACAAAGCCCGTCTTCCCGTTGTTCCCGCCGGACTGGTAGAACCAGCGGAAGTCCTTGGGCGGGGCCTGATCCGGGTCCATGACAAACTGGTCNTCCANGTTGAAGTGGTTGGACAGGGCGGAGTTGAAATTGTAATAGAGGTTCAGCCCCTTGGCCTTGTAGTCCGGGACGGAAACCGTCTCCTCCCAGCCCCGCTCCTTCGCCATGGCGGTAAATTTCTCCGTCAGGGCGAAAACGGCGTTCTCGCTCTGGAAGTAATAGTCCGAGTTGTAGTATTTCCAATTCCTCTGGGCGTTCATTTCCCCGGTGATGTACTGCTTTCCNTCGGCGTTGTTNCGGTTCACGGCCTCGTCCAGGACCATGCGGCGGAACTCGCCGTAAAAGGTCTCCTGAAAAGCGGGGCCCATCATGCCGCCCCATAGGGGCATGGGGTATCCCCGGTCCTTACAGGCGTCCATGAGCCGGTCGGAGAGGCTTTGGTAGCTATCGGCCAGCTCCTCCGCCGAAATCGTCCCGTCAAAAAACCTGCCGATGGCCGCCTCCGCCTGGCTGTATACCTCCCGCTTCACGTCGGAGATTACGGGGCTTTTGTCCATAGCGAAGTCGCTGAACTCCGCCCGGANGCGGTCCTTCTGCTCCTCCACCGTGGGGTTGAAGACCACGCAGCTCTCCTGGAATTTCCGGATCTCCTCCGGGTCCGTCACCTTCCGGAGCTGGNCCGTGGCGTTTTTAAACGTCCACTTTCCAAACTGTACATATTCGCCCAGGCTGCTTTTTACGCCTTCCATGGTTCATCCTTTCCGCCCGAGGAGAGCTTCGGGTGTACGTTATCTATAATTACTATATCGGCACNANGCCNAAAAAGTGAAGGGNGTGCCGGAAATTTTTGGCGCGCCCTCCCCTTGCTCCGATTTCCGGTAGATTTTTTCCGAAAACCATGGTATGCTGTACTATCATCTCTCCGAAAGGAGGCCCGTTCATGACCTTACCCGAGCTCCTGGCGGCATACCCCGCCGCCGGGACNTTCTATACCGCCTTCGTCCGCTTCCTCTTTCCCATCCTNGNGGGGGCCATCCTCTACCGGGCCGTCCGGTCCCTCCTCCGCCTCCCCCACACGACGGAGACCTGGGGCCAGCTCAGCCTCCCCGGCGGGGGCTCCGTGCCCCTCACCCACTGGGAGAACATCCTGGGCCGGGGGAAGAGCGCCGACGTGCGGCTGAACTACCCCAGCGTCTCCCGCCAGCACGCCGCCCTGTGCCGGAATGAGGAGGGGGAGTGGACCCTTTACGACCTGGATTCCAAGGGCGGCGTCCTCCTCAACGGCGAGAAGGTGGAGGGCTCCGCCCCCGTCAAAATGGGGGACTCCATCAGCCTGGGGGGCGTGCCGCTGCTGTTTTTGCCCCAGACCGTGGAGGAGCGGGAGGAGCTGGCGGAAAAGCGCCGGGCGGAGCGCCCCGCNGCCATGTGGCCCTCCTTCCTCTGGCTGACGGTGTTCCAGCTCCTGGCCTGCGTCCAGCTGATGGTGGCCGCCGGGGGAGAGGCCTCCCCCGCCGTTCCCCTGGCCTTTTTGGGGCTGACGGCGGTGATGTGGCTCTACGCCGCTGTCCTGCGGCTTAGCCGCTGCGTGGGCTTTGAGATGGAGACCATCGCCTTCTTCCTCTCCACCCTCTCCCTGGCGGTGACGGCCTCCAGCGCCCCGGGAAGCCTCTTTAAACAGCTCCTGGCGGTAATCCTGGGGCTGGGCCTCTTTTTGACCCTGGGGCTTTTCCTCCGGGACTTGGGGCGGGTTCAGCGGAACCGCTGGCTTCTGGCGGCGGCCTCCATCGGCCTTTTGGCCGTGACGCTGGTGCTGGGCAGCCGGAAGTACGGCGCGGTGAACTGGATTTCCCTGGGCCCCCTCAGCTTCCAGCCCTCGGAGATTGCGAAGATCTGCTATATCTTCGCCGGGTCCGCCACGCTGGAGCGGCTGTTCCGCAAGCGGAACCTNACCCTCTTCATCGTCCTCACCGGCGTCTGCGTGGGCCTTCTGGGGCTGATGAGCGACTTCGGCACGGCGGCGATTTTCTTTNTCACCTTCCTGGTGCTGGCCTACCTCCGCTCCGGGGACTTTGCCACCCTCTCCCTCATCTGCGGCGGGGCAGTGTTCGGCGCGGGGCTGATTGTGAAGTTCAAGCCCTACATTCTGGACCGCTTCGCCGCCTGGGGCCACGCCTGGGCGGACGCCTCCGGCCGGGGCTACCAGCAGACCCGCACCATGTCCGCCGCAGCCTCCGGGGGGTTGCTTGGCATGGGGGCCGGGAACGGCTGGCTCCACCGGGTTCCGGCGGCGGACACGGATTTGGTTTTTGGCATGCTCTGCGAGGAGTGGGGGCTGGTGATTGCCTTTTTCGCCGTGGGGGCCATCGCGGCCCTGGCGTTCTTCACGGTCCGGGCCTGCCGGGCGGGGCGGAGCAGCTTCTACTGCCTGGCCGCCTGTGCCGCCGGGTCGCTGCTGGTGTTCCAGACCTGCTTGAACGTCTTCGGGTCGGTGGACCTTCTGCCCCTGACGGGGGTGACCTTTCCCTTTGTCTCCAACGGCGGGTCCGCCATGATGTCCGCCTGGGGGCTGCTGGCCTTCTTGAAGGCCACGGACACCCGGGAGCATGCCAGCTTCGCCATCCGGCGTCAAAAACTGCGCTCCACTCCGCCCGGCTGAAAGCCGGGCATCCGTTCCGCTCCGTTTCCTCCGCCTCCTTCAAGGGGGAGCGGGCTCCCCCTTGAGCATCCCCCACCCCCTGCGGGGGGACGATGGACGGGAGACGATGGACGGGGGACGGAG
>NZ_CAJMXG010000081.1:9672-12479 GCF_905219725.1 Oscillibacter sp. CU971 | reverse complement strand
TCGCCGTTAGGCGGGGACGGAGTGGGCGGAGTTTCTTCCGACGACATGGGGGGTGCAATGAACCAGCCATCGCTGGTTGCCAATCCGCCCCGCCCGCAAGGGCGAGTACAATCCCCCCCTCTTGCAAAAGCAAAAATTTATGATATAATATACCATCCATATGAAATAACAGAAATCAGGTGATCACAATGACCCTCAAAAANATCGCGGCGGTTTTCGCCGGCNAAGAATCCCTGGACGGGCAGTCCATCACGGTGGGCGGCTGGGCCCGCACTATCCGGGACATGAAAAACTTCGGCTTCGTGGAACTGAACGACGGCTCCTGCCTGAAAAACCTCCAGGTGGTCATGGAAGCCGGGACCCTGGAAAACTATAAGGACATCGCCGCCCAGAACGTGGGCGCGGCCCTCATCGTCACCGGCACCGTGGTCCTCACCCCCGAGGCTAAGCAGCCCCTGGAGCTGAAAGCCGCAAAAATTGAGGTGGAGGGCCCCTCCACCCCCGACTATCCCCTTCAGAAGAAGCGGCACACCGTGGAGTACCTGCGGACCATCCAGCATCTGCGGCCCCGGACGAACCTGTTCTCCGCCGCCTTCCGGGTGCGCAGCGCCGCCGCCTTCGCCATTCACGAGTTCTTCCAGAGCCGGGGCTTTGTCTACGTCCACACCCCCATCATCACCGCCAGCGACTGCGAGGGCGCCGGGGAGATGTTCCGGGTCACCACCCTGGACCCGGAGAACCCGCCCCGGACCGAGGACGGAAAAATCGACTTTACCCAGGACTTCTTCGGCAAGCCCGCGAACCTGACCGTCTCCGGCCAGCTCAACGCCGAGAACTTCGCCATGGCCTTCGGGGACGTGTACACCTTCGGCCCCACCTTCCGGGCGGAGAACTCCAACACCCAGCGCCACGCCGCCGAGTTCTGGATGATCGAGCCGGAGATGGCCTTCTGCGATCTGGCGGGGGACATGGACGTGGCGGAGGCCATGATCAAGTACGCCATCCAAAAGGTCATGGAGCGCTGCCCCGACGAAATCAGCTTCTTCAACAGCTTCGTGGACAAGGGGCTCAAGCAGCGGCTGGAGCACGTGGCCTCCTCCGACTTCGGCCGGGTGAGCTACACGGAGGCCGTGGAGATTCTGGAGAAGAACAACGACCAGTTCNACTACAAGGNCTACNGGGGCTGCGACCTCCAGACGGAGCACGAGCGGTATCTNACGGAGCAGGTCTTCAAGCGCCCGGTGTTTGTGACGGACTATCCCAAGGAGATCAAGGCGTNCTACATGCGCCTCAACGACGACGGGAAGACCGTGGCCGCGGCGGACTGCCTGGTCCCCGGCATCGGGGAGATCATCGGCGGAAGCCAGCGCGAGGAGCGGCTGGAGGTCCTGGAGCGCCGCATCAAGGAGCTGGACATGGACCCGGAGAGCTACTGGTGGTACTGCGATTTGCGGCGCTACGGCTCCTGCCGCCACGCGGGCTTCGGCCTGGGGTTCGAGCGGCTGGTGATGTATCTCACCGGCGTGAGCAATATCCGGGACGTGCTGCCGCATCCCCGCACGGTTGGAAGCGCAGACTTTTAAACACGCGCTTGACGCTGTCGAGACAGGCTCCCCCGAGAGGGGGAGCCTTTTTTCCGCCCTGTTTTGTCGCCCGGCGCCCAAGGACAGAAAAAACGGCCAGTCCGGGCCTTTGGCGGCCCAGCCCGGTCGCTTTTCTGTTCCGTTTTTATGCCGCAGTCTGAGGACGCTTCTCAAAAATGGGCAGGCCGGGTTCCCATGCGGGACTTATTTCTCGTAGGCCCTGTACAGGAAGGTCGCGATCTGGCCACGGGTGCAGGGGTTATCGGGGGAGAAGGTGGTGCCGTCCCCGGTGCCGTTGGTGACGCCCTGGCCCACGGCCCAGTCCACGGCGTCCAGAAGATCNGGCCAGTACCACTGNCCGCCGGTCTTGGGTTCCTCCGGCATATCGGTGAAGCTGGACTTGGCGGCAGCCTTGGGGCTGCCGAAGGCCTTCCAGATGAAGTAGGCCGCGGACGCCCGGTCGCAGGTCTTGTGGGGGTCGAAAGTGCCGGAGTACTCCATATCCNGCTCAGCCGCCCACTGAACGGCTTTGTAGTAGTACGCGCCGGGATCGGTCACGTCCATGTACTGCGTCTCCGTCAGCTTGGGCTCCGGGGACCCGGCGGCCCGCCAGAGGAAGGTGACGATCTGGGCCCGGGTGCAGGGATCGCCGGGGCCGAAGGTTGTGGCGGTTTTGCCGTTGGTAATCCCCTTCTCCACCGCCCAGGAAATCGCCGGGGCGAAGGGAGAGGAGGCCGCCACATCGGCGAACTTGGACGCGGGAGTCCCGGCGGGCTTCTGGGGCTCGGCGGGTTTTTCGGGTTCGGCGGGCTTCTGNGTCCCGGCGGGCTTGGACTCGATGNCCTGCCCGTCCNTGACCACGGTGCCCTTTTTCACCCACCCGGCGTAGAGGGTCATGTCCTCCGTGACGGGGTTGGACTCCTTCCAGGGGTACAGCTTGCCGTCCTTCCCCTCAATGCACCAGGCGTAGAACTCGTAATTGCTGGCCGGGGGCGTCAGCTTGCTCCCGTCGGGCAGTCCCACGATGTCGCCCTTGACCACGGTTTTCTCCTTGGGGATTTCGTCCTCCTTGGGGTCTTTGCAGTTCAGATCGAATTTCACGGTGAAGGGGCCGTCCTTGTTTTCCTCGGAGCCGCTTCCCTTCTTGGTCCATTTGGNGACCACGGAGGTCTTTTCTGTGAAGGTGACATCGGAGATCGGCTTGCCGTCTTGAGTAAACCAGCC
>NZ_CAJMXG010000081.1:0-9634 GCF_905219725.1 Oscillibacter sp. CU971 | reverse complement strand
GACATCGGAGATCGGCTTGCCGTCTTGAGTAAACCAGCCGTCAAAGGTGTGGCCCGNATATACGGGCTTTACGGCGGGCTCCTCCACCTTGGGCCCGGTTGTCTGGACGGTCATGAGGGTAGTCCCGTTGGGGGGGAATGTTCCGGGGTGTGCGTCAAAGATGACATCGAATTTTCCGCTGTCCTCCTCCGCCAGGGCCGTCATGGGCAGAAGCCCCAGGCACAGCACCAGGGCCAGCAGGAATGCCGCAATGCGTGTTCTCTTCATGTTTCGTGATATCTCCTTCTTTGCGTTTTGTCCCGCCGGAAAATCCTTCCTGCGGGACCTGGCAGCAATTATATCTTGTTCGGGGCGGAAAGGCAATACCCGGGGCGCAAAAAAGCCGCCCCATGGGCGGCAGACGGGCAAAAACATCCCCCCATCCGCTCCTTCGACGAATGGGGGGCTCAACCATTGATCGGACTATCCATTGGTCTTCGTACCTCGTGCTTTCTTAATGCTGCCGTTCGGGGNGATTCGCTGGGATNTGGGTGATCCGTGGGGTTTCCAATCCATAAAACAGTTTCTCGCGCCGACCTGTTGGTCCCGCTGGCTCATCATAATGAGGGGTGTTTCGTCTTTGGGAATTGCCTGAGATCACGCTGTCGCCGGGTATGCGCTGGGNNTTTTCGAACGGCGCTTGGAAGACGTGGGTTTTCGTGTCGGACTAGTACACTGGACTCACCTCTTTCTGTAGCTAAAATATACAATAATTTTGAACGGCTGTCAAGGCCTTTTGTGAGATTTTACGTTTTTGACAAAGGTAAACCGATTACCTCCGGCGAAAATCACAAAACACCCGGGCGGGGGGCGGGATTCCGCCTTGTGCTTTCCTGGCTTTCATGGTATGATAACGCTGTTGAATTTTAAATATCACCGGCACGGATGGAGGAAGCGTTTTGAAGCGAGAGGAAATCGTGGTCCCGGAGGGGGAAATCGCCCGCCAGCGGGGCTTTCAGGAGAAGATANAGGCCATGTTCGCCGCCCGGGGGGCCCATCCCAGGGCCTGTGTGGAGACCTTCGGCTGCCAGCAGAACGTGGCGGACGGACAGCGGATCATGGGCATGCTGGAAGCCATGGGCTTTGCCTTTACGGAGGACCCTGGAGAGGCGGACCTGGCCCTGCTGAACACCTGCGCCGTCCGGGAACACGCGGAGCAGAGGGTTTTCGGGAACCTTGGCATCCTGACCCACTCCAAGAAGGAGAACCCGGAGCAGGTGATCATCCTCTGCGGCTGCATGGCCCAGGAAGATCGGGTGGCGAAGCGGGTAAAGGAATCCTACCGCCATGTGGATTTGGTCTTCGGGCCCCAGGCCCTGTGGCGCTTCCCGGAGCTCCTTTGGCAGGTTTACGAAACCCGGAAGCGGGTCTTCTCCACCGCCGAGGAGCACGGCTGCATCGCCGAGGGCCTGCCGGTGGTCCGGGAAGGGGGGGTGAAGGCCTGGGTTTCCATCATGTACGGGTGCAACAACTTCTGTTCCTACTGCATCGTGCCCTACGTCCGGGGCCGGGAGCGGAGCCGGGAGCCCTCCGCCGTGCTGGCGGAGGTCCGGGAGCTGGTGGAGGCCGGGTACAAGGACATCACCCTGCTGGGCCAGAACGTGAACTCCTACGGCAATGACCTGGATACCGGGTATCATTTCCCGGACCTTCTGGAGGACATCGACCAAATCCCCGGGGACTACTGGGTCCGCTTCATGTCCAGCCACCCCAAGGACGCCACCCCCCGGCTCTTCGACGTGATGGCGAAGTGCCGTCACGTTGCCAAGCAGCTCCACCTGCCCTTCCAGTCCGGAAACGACCGGGTGCTGGGGGAGATGAACCGGCGCTACACCCGGGAGAAGTACCTGGAGCTGATCCGGTACGCCCGGTCCGTCATGCCGGGGCTGGTTTTGACCAGCGACGTGATCATCGGCTTCCCCGGGGAGACGGAGGCGGAGGCCATGGACACCGTGTCTTTGGTGGAGGAGGTGGGCTTTGACGCCCTCTTCACCTTCATCTACTCCCCCCGGCCCGGNACCAAGGCGGCGGCGCTGCCGGACCCGGCCTCACGAGAGGAGAAACAAAAGTGGTTCGACAAGCNGCTGGAGGTCCAGAACGCCCGCTCGGCGGAGATTCACGCCAGATATGCGGGCAGGACGGTCCGGGTCCTGGTGGACGGCGAGAGCGAGGACGGGGAATACCCCCTCTCCTCCCGGACGGAGGGAAACCGGCTGGTGCGGCTAAAGGGGGACAAGTCCCTGATCGGGCGGTTCCTGGAGGTGAAAATCACCGGGAGCAACNCCTGGGCGCTGTACGGGNAGCCGGTTTAGGGCCGGCATTCCCGGAAAACGGGTCGGCNAGGNGGCCGGCCCCTACAGGCAATGCGCAGGGACCGCCGCCCCCGGCGGCCCGCCTAAGCCCGTACCATCCACTTGCCCAGGGAGACGGCCTCCTGGAACAAAAGCCGGTCTTCCAGGTCCCGGAGGCCGCAGCAGGCGTCCTTGTAGTCCTCCACCAGGCGGAGCTGTTCCGGGGTCAGGGCTTTCTCCAGAGCCTCCCAGGCGAAATCCTGGCGGTTGTTCCAGCGGCTGTAGTCTATGAGGTCCAGGCGCGCGTCCAGAAGCAGATGATCCAAGGTATAACGATACAGGCAGTCAAGATAGCCGTCCATGGCGGCACCTCCNAAAGGACAGAATNCTGTTTATGTGGTAATTATATCAGACAGAATTCTGTCTGTCAATGGAAAAGGGAGATAAAAATGACTTTTTCTNAACATCTTTTACAATTGCGAAAAGCACATGGGCTGAAGCAGACGGAGCTTGCCCCTCACATCGGTATTAGCTGGCGGGCCTATCAAACGTATGAGAGAGGCCATTNCGAACCANANATGTCCACCCTCATTGCCCTGGCGGATTTTTACAGCCTCTCCCTGGACGAGCTGGTCTGCCGGGACTGGCCCAAGGAGCCGGAGGAATAAAAAAGACCCTGCGCCGCGCGCAGGGTCTTTCAGGCAGTTATTGACAAATGTGCTATAATAGAAACCGGCAGGAGAGGCGGGGTCAATCCTCTTTCAGGCGGAAAGAGGTGAGGCCCATGAGCGCGCTGGAAGTCATCGCATTACTTACGCTCGTGATTGGGGCTATCCAAATTAGGTCATAACCTAAAGAAATAACCGCCCCCCAGTAACAGCAAGAAGCGGCAATTTCTCAAGCTATAAACTTGTAAGACGATTGACCGCCAACCGGCTGCCACCGGCTGACCGCCCTCCTGCCTTTATTATAGCGGACCCCGCCCGGTCTGTCAAGGNCGGCTTGATTACAAAACAGGAGGTACTCCCATGAAGATNGTCACCCTGCTGGAAAATACGTCCTGCCATCCNGTCCGTGCCGCCTCCCGGGGCCTTTCCCTCTATGTAGAAGCGGCGGGGCGCAAGGTCCTCTTCGACATGGGGCCCGACGCCTCCTTCCTGGGCAACGCCCGGGCCCTGGGAATCGATCCTGCCGCCGTGGATACCGCCGTGCTGTCCCACGGGCACTCCGACCACGGCGGGGGCCTGGCGGCGTTTTGCGAGTGCAACCGGAGGGCAAAGATTTACCTCCGCCGGGAGGCCCTGGGGGCCTATTACGCCGTTTTGCCGGGGCAGGAACCCAACTACATCGGCCTGCCGGAAACGGAAGCGCTTGCGGATCGGTTCTCCTTCACCGGGGACCGGGANGACCTGGGAGACGGGCTGACCCTGTTCTCGGACGTGGAGGACGACAAGGCCCTCCGGGCCGTTGCCCCCAAGCTCCAGGAGAAGATCGGGGAGGGCTTCCGGCCCGACGGTTTCGCCCACGAGCAGCATCTGCTGGCGGAGGAGAACGGCAGGGCGGCCCTCCTGATCGGGTGCGGGCATTCAGGCGTCGTGAACATNCTCCGGGCGGCGAAGCGGCATCTGGGCCGCCTGCCCGACGTGGTCTTCGGCGGCTTCCACCTCTTCGAGCTGGCCCCCGGCGCGCCGGAGGCGGAGGCGCTGCTCCGCGCCACGGCGGAGGAGCTGCGCCAGGGAAGTACGATTTACTACACCGGCCACTGCACCGGGGACTGGGCCTATGGGCGGCTCAAAGAAGCGCNGGGGGACCGGCTGCGGCCCATGGACTGCGGCGCCTCGGCGGAGCTGTGAGCAGGAGTTTTTAGAGAAAAGAGAGGAATCCCATGGCAGAGCTGACCCCCATGATGAAGCAGTACCTGGAAATTAAAAAGCAGAACCCGGATTCCATTTTGTTCTTCCGCCTGGGCGACTTCTACGAGATGTTCGCCGACGACGCGAAGCTGGCCTCCCGGGAGCTGGACCTGACCCTTACCAGCCGGGACAAGGGTAAGCACTTAAAGCCCGCCGAAGAGCAGGTGCCCATGTGCGGCATCCCCTATCACGCCAGCGAGAGCTACATTGCCCGGCTCATCGCCAAGGGGTACAAGGTGGCCNTCTGCGAGCAGNTNGAGGACCCCGCCGCCGCCAAGGGGCTGGTGAAGCGGGACATCATCCGGGTGGTCACCCCGGGGACGGTTACCGACGCCGGCTGCCTGGACGAGAAGGCCAGCAACTTCCTCTGCGCCGTCTACGCCGACGCCCGGTCCGCCGGAATCGCCTTTTGCGACGTCACCACCGGCCGGGCCCACCTCACCTCCTTCACTGGGAAGGACNGGGCGNAGCATATTATCAACGAGCTGGGCCGCTTCTCCCCCGCCGAGGCGGTGGTAAACGACGGGGCCTATGCCGAGACGGCCCTGGTGGCGGCCCTCCGGGAGAAATTCCGCTGCCGGGTGGAGCGTGCCGGGGAGCGGCGCTTCCTATTGCCGGAGGCGGAGCGGAATATCCGCAGGCAGTTCGGCGAGGAGGCCTGGAACCGGCTTCCCGCCGCCGTGCCCGCCGCCGCCATGGCCCTGGGGGGCTTGCTGAGCTACTTATACGAGACGCAGAAGACGGACCTTTCCTACATCAACGACTTAGACTACTATGAGCAGGGCCTCTTTATGGAGCTGGACCTGACCGCCCGGCGGAATCTGGAGCTGACCGCCACCATGCGGGGCAAGGAGAAGAAGGGGAGCCTTCTCTGGGTGCTGGACCGGACCCAGACCTCCATGGGGGGCCGGTGCCTTCGAAGCTGGCTGGAGCGGCCCCTTTTGAACGTCGCCGCCATCACCCGGCGCAGCGGGGCCGTGGCGGCTCTGGTGGGGGACACCATCGCCCGGGAGGAGCTGATCGCCGCCCTCTCGGGCCTGGGGGACATGGAGCGGCTCATCAGCCGCATTGTCTACGGCTCCGCCGGGGGGCGGGATTTGGCCTCCCTCCGCTCCGCCATCGGGAAGCTGCCGGAGATTAAGAGCCGCCTCGCCGCCTTTTCCGACCGCCGTCTCCGCCAGCTTTCAGAGGAGCTGGACGCCCTGGAGGACCTGGGGCGGCGCATCGCCGAGACCATCTGCGACGAGCCCCCTTTCTCCGTCCGGGAGGGGGATTTGATTCGGGACNGCTTCCACCCGGAAGTCGACCGCCTGCGGCATATTTTAAAAAGCGGCAAGGGGGTCATCCCCGAGATGGAGGCCCGGGAGCGGGAGCGCACCGGCATCCGGACCTTAAAAATCAAGTACAACAAGGTCTTCGGCTACACCATCGAAGTCTCCAACAGCTATAAGGGCGAGGTGCCCGAGACTTATATCCGCAAGCAGACCCTGGCGGGGGCGGAGCGGTACATTACCCAGGAGCNCAAGGAACTGGAAAACTCNATCCTCACCGCCTCGGACCGGGTGGTGGCCCTGGAGTACGAGCTGTTTACCGCGCTCCGCCAGGAGATTTCCGCCGCCTCCGGCCGGGTTTTAAAAACCGCCGGGGCCGTGGCGGAGGCGGACGCGCTGGCGTCCCTCGCCGCCGTGGCGGTGCGGAACAACTACTGCCGCCCGGACGTGGACGAGTCCGGGGTGATTGAAATCCGGGAGGGCCGCCACCCTGTGGTGGAGCGGATGCTGAAGGACAGCCTCTTTGTCCCCAACGACACGTTCCTGGGGGAGAAGGAGAANCGGGTGGCCATCCTCACCGGCCCCAACATGGCGGGCAAATCCACCTACATGCGCCAGACGGCCCTGATTGTGCTCATGGCCCAAATGGGCAGCTTCGTCCCCGCGTCCCACGCCCGCATCGGCGTGGTGGACCGGATCTTCACCCGGGTGGGGGCCAGNGACGACCTCTCCGCCGGGCAGTCCACCTTCATGGTGGAGATGACGGAGGTGGCGGACATCCTCCGCCGCGCCACCAAGCGCTCTTTGCTGATTCTGGACGAGATTGGCCGGGGCACCTCCACCTTCNACGGCATGAGNNNCGCCNGGGCGGTGCTGGAGCACTGCGCGAATCCCAAGACCCTGGGGGCCAAGACCCTCTTTGCCACCCACTACCACGAGCTGACGGAGCTGGAAAACTCCCTGCCCGGCGCGGCGAACTTCCATCTCGCCGTGAAGGCCCGGGGGGAGGAGATCATCTTCCTGCGCAAAATCCTCCCCGGCGGGGCGGACCGGAGCTACGGCATCGAGGTGGCCAAGCTGGCGGGCCTGCCGGAGAAGGTGCTTCAGCGGGCCCGGCAGGTGCTGGAGGAGCTGGAAACCGGGGGCAGGCCCCCCGCCCCCCGGCGGGAGGCGGAACAGGTCTCCCTGGGCTCCCTGGGGGAGGGGGAGGTGCTGGACGCCCTGCGCCGCTGCCAGCCGGACACGCTGACCCCCATCGAGGCCATGAGCCTCTTGTATGAGCTGAAACAAAAACTGACGTAAAGGGGCGGCTATGGCTAAGAAACGACCCTCCCCGGGGCTGACGAACCTGGAGCGGTTCGGGGGCGGCATCTTCTTTGTGTTTTACCTGCTCCTCCTCCCGCTTATGGCGGGGCCCGCCCGGCATTTGGCGGGGGAGCTTCTGGGGCGGCGGATTTCCGAGGAGCTGTACGGCGCGGTCTATTACTACGGCCTCTTCGCCGTGACGGCCATCCTCTTCCACCGCCTGCTGGGAACCTCCACCCGCCGCTTTTTGGACGAGCCCGCCCGGGCCCTCAAGACGGCGGGGGTGGGCATTGTGGCCTATTACGGCCTTAGCGAGCTGGCGGCCCGACTGGGGAGCGTATTCGTGGACCGCTCCGGGAATTTGAACGACGCGGTCATCTCCGCCCGGACGGGAAGCGCCCCCCACATGACGCTCCTGATTGTCGTCTTCCTGGCCCCCTTTGTGGAGGAGACGCTGTTCCGGGGCCTGGTCTTCGGGGGGCTGAAGGAAAAGAGCCGCCTTTTGGCCTATGCCGCAAGCTGCGCCCTCTTCGCCCTGGTCCATGTGTGGCAGTTCGCCCTGGCGAACCGGGACCCGGCCTACTTCCTGGCTATGGTCCAGTATCTCATCCCCGGCCTGGTGCTGGCCTGGGCCTATGAGCACTCCGGGACCCTCTGGGCCTCCATCGGCCTCCACGCCGGGGTGAACGCCCTTTCGGCCCTGGCGGGGTCCTTATAACGCGGGGCGCGCGCGCCCGGGAAAGAAGTTTTGCTATGAGTTTTCTGGATACCTTCGCGGAGATGCTGGTGCTTTTGTTCGCCATCGCCGCGGGCTTTCTGGCGGGCCGCCTGGGAATCCTGGGCGGCCAGACGGACAAGCACATCTCCAAGCTGCTGCTGGACATCACCCTGCCCTGCATGATTCTGGGCTCCGTGTGCACGGGGGAAGCCCTGCCGGAGCCCGCGGTGGTGCTGGGAACCCTGGGGGTGGCGGCGGTGTTTTACCTCCTGGAGCTGGCCTTCGTCCTGGCGGTTCCGCCCCTGCTGGGGGGCACGCCGGGGCAGAGGGGAGTCTGGCGGTACACCCTGGCCTTTCCCAATGTGGCCTTTATCGGCTACCCGGTGATAGCCGCCCTCTTCGGGGCGGAGGCCCTGTTTTACGCCGTGATTCTGGTCCTGCCCTTCAACCTGATGACCTTTACCCTGGGGCCGCTGATGCTCACCGGAGCCAAGCGGTTCAGCCTCCGGCAGATGTTCTCCCCCTGCGTGGTGTCCGCCCTGCTGGCCTTGATTCTGGCCCTTGGGCGGCTGCGGCCCCCGGCCATGGTTGGGGAGGCCCTGGAGTTTGTGGGAGACGTGACGGTGCCGCTGTCGCTGCTGTTTGTGGGCTCTTTGCTGGCGGGGATTCCCCTGGGGCGGATGCTGGCCTCCCCCCGGCTGTGGATTTTGACGGCGGTGCGGCTGCTGGCCCTGCCCGGCGCGCTGTGCTTCCTCCTCCGGTGGATGGGGACGGACCCCCTCATCCTGGGGGTGGCTGTCATCCAAATGGCCATGCCCGCGGCGGTGAACGGCTCGCTTCTTTGCATGGAGTACGGCGGGGACGCGGAGTGCATGGCCCAGATCACCTTCGTCTCCACCCTGGCCTCCATCGTCACCATTCCCATCATCGCGGCGCTTTTGTTTTAACGGCCCGCCGGGCCCCGGAAAGGAGGAAACCCCATGCCCAGCATTCAGCAGCTGCCCCCTCATGTGGCGGACCTCATCGCCGCCGGGGAGGTGGTGGAGCGCCCCGCCAGCGTGGTGAAGGAGCTGGTGGAAAACGCCCTGGACGCCCATAGCTCCGCCGTGGTGGTGGAGCTCCGCCGGGGCGGCATGGGCCTCATCCGGGTGACGGACAACGGCTGCGGCATCGCCCCGGCGGAGCTGCCCACCGCCTTTTTGCGCCACGCCACGTCCAAGCTGCGGGGCCCCGAGGACCTGGGAAAAATCGGCACCCTGGGCTTCCGGGGGGAGGCCCTGGCGGCCATCTCCGCCGTCAGCCGGGTGGAGATTCAAACCCGGCGGCGGGAGGACCCCACCGGCGCGGCGCTGCGCNNGGAGGGGGGCGTCCCCGGCGCGGTGGAGGAGGCCGGAGCTCCGGAGGGAACCACCATCCTGGTCCGGGACCTCTTCTACAACACCCCCGCCAGGCTGAAATTCATGAAAAAGGACAGCGCCGAAACGGCGGCGGCCGGCGGTTTAATGCAGCACCTGGCCCTGTCCCATCCGGACGTGTCCTTTAAATTCATCAAGGACGGCACGGAGGCCCTCCACACCCCCGGANACGGGCGGCTGGACTCCGCCATTTACGCCGCCCTGGGCCGGGACTTCGCCCGAAGCCTCCTCCCCGTGAAGGGGGGCGGAGACGGCGCGGCGGTGTCGGGCTTCATCACCCGTCCTCTCCAGGGCCGGGGCTCCCGGGGGATGCAGGTCTTTTTTGTCAACGGGCGGTTCATCAAGTCCCAGCTTCTGACCGCCGCCCTGGAAGAGGGCTACCGGAACCAAATCATGAAGGGCCGCTTCCCCGGCTGCGTGCTGGCGGTGACCCTGCCGGTGACGGCGGTGGACGTGAACGTCCACCCCGCTAAGACGGCGGTAAAATTCGCCCAGGAGCAGGCCGTTTTCAACGCGGTCTACCACACCGTGCTGGACGCCCTGGCGGCGCAGGGAGGGCCGGTTCCCGCCGCCCCGGCGGACCCGGAGAAAACCGTGAATCCCCGGGGGGACTTCTTCCAGTCCATGGACGCGAAAGCCTACCGGGAACAGGGGGCGAAGCCCGCCGCCCCGGCCCCCAGGC
>NZ_CAJMXG010000080.1:0-12496 GCF_905219725.1 Oscillibacter sp. CU971 | reverse complement strand
CCCCGCAGGGGCGATACTTCTTTTTCTCTTTTGGACCGTGCACGGCCCGTTTTCTCTTTTTCTTCTGGCAAGAAAAACCGGGGCCCCCGCGCGGCCTGCCGCGTGGGGAGAGGAGGAAGGAACGGAGCAGAGCGCAGTCCTCGCCGTTAGGCGGGGACGGAGTGGGCGGAGTTTCTTCCGACGACATGGGGGGTGCAATGAACCAGCCATCGCTGGTATCCAATCCGCCCCGCCCGCAAGGGCGAGCATCATCCCCACAATGCGGACAGCATTGGAATGACCTGCTTCTTCCGGGACATGATCTTGGGCAGGAAGGCGTAATTCTCCTCCCCCTTGATCCCGAACGCCTGGCGGATAGTATCCTCGTCGCCGACGAAAAGCAGCTGCGTCCCCTCCAGCAGCACGTCGGTAATCATCAGCACCACGCTCTGGAGCCCCCGCTTCTCCCGGGTTTCCGCCATGACGGCCAAANACTCGCCCAGCCGCTTCTAAAGCCGGTCGGAATCCATGGTGGTAATCTGGCTCACCGCCAGGTTGTGCCCGGCGATGTGGAACTCCTTGTAGTCCGTTTTCAGNATCGCCTCGGCGGTCTTGTCGTCCCCGCAGGCGGCGGAGAAAATCGCCTGCCCCAGGTCCTCCAGCCTGACGCTTGCGATGCGGGCCATGCGGTTGGCGATGTCGATGTCCCGCTGGGTGCAGGTGGGGGACTTGAACATCACCGTGTCCGACACAATGGCCGCCGCCATGAGCCCCGCCATTTTCGCCGTGGGCATCAGGCCCTTCTCCTGGTACATTTCCGCGATGATGGTGTTGGTGCTGCCCACCGCCTCGTTTCGGACGTGGATGGGGTTTTTCGTCTCGATGTCCGCCAGGCGGTGGTGGTCGATGATCTCCAGAATGTCCGCCTGGTCCAGCCCCGTGACGGACTGGGACTTTTCGTTGTGGTCCACCAGCNCCACCCGCTTGCGCCGGGGGCGGAGGAGGTGATAGCGGGACAGCATCCCGACGACCTTCTCCTCCTCGTCCAAAATGGGATAGGCCCGGAAGCGGCTTTCCAGCACGGCGTCCTGCACATCGNCGATATAGTCGTCCAGGTGGAAGCAGACGAGATCCTTATTCTTGCACACCCGGGCGATGGGCAGGGCGTGNAAGATGAGCCGCAGGGCCTGGTAGGCGTCGATGGGGGTGGAGATGACGCAGGTCTTNCCCGCCCGCTCCAAAAGCTCCTGGGGCGCCTCGCCCTGGCAGATGATCACGCAGTTCACCTGAAGGTCCAGGGCCCGCTGGACCATGTCCGGCTGGTCGCCGCAGATGACCNCGCTGTCCGGGCTGGAGAAGAGCAGGTTCTCCCGGCTGGCGGGCAGGGCGATGGTCACCTCCCCGNAAACCAGGTCCGGCGCGTCCTCGCTCTCGTGGAGGAGCTTTCCCTCCAGCACGGAGATGAGATTGAAGACGGGGATGTCCTCCACCCGGGGGTTGCGGACGGTGGTGATGTCGTAGTTGGCCACGTCCCCGGCGGAGAGGGTGCCGTAAAGGGTCCCGTCTTCGTTGGCCACGGGGAGGATGGAGAGGTTCCCCCCCTGCATGGCCTGCCAGCCCCGGCTGACGGTGGCGGCGGCGGAGAGGGTGGGCGGCGTGTCGTAGTCCAGGTCCCGGACCTGGGTGCGGACGTTGTCGATGAGCCTGGGGGGCTGGAAGCCGAAGCGGTCCAGGACGATTTGCGTCTCGTCGCTGATTTGGCCCAGCCGGGCGGCCTGGTACTGCCGGTTGCCCAGGGCGTTTTGAAGGGCGGCGTAGGCCATGGCGGAGACGATGGAATCCGTATCCGGGTTCCGGTGCCCGGTGATATAGATGGTGTCCATTGGAAAAAGGCTCCTTTCACGGGACGCGGCGGCGTCCCCTCTCATATCATATCCCCATTATGCTTCCCCGGAGGGGAAATGTCAATCTTTAAGCGGGGACAGGGGAAGTTTTCCCGAAAAAATCCCGGAGATTTGTTAAAATCCCCTTGCATTGGAAAACCGGCTGTGATATGATATTTCAGCATTCCGCACGGCACGCCGACTTTCCGCCGGTGCCCGGTGCCTTAAGGCCCTGGGTTGGCGGGGGGGATGAAGCCGCCGGAGGTAAAAACTAAACTTGATTTGGAGGAACAAACACCATGGCAAATTCCAGCGTCGTATCCATGAAGGCCCTGCTTGAGGCGGGCGTCCACTTCGGCCACCAGCCCCGCCGGTGGAACCCCAAGATGGCCCCCTATATCTACACGGAGCGCAACGGCATCTATATTGTCGACCTCCAGAAGACCGTCCGCAAGCTGGAAGAGGCGTACAACTTCGTCCGCCAGCTCTCTGAAAACGGCCAGTCCCTGCTGTTCGTGGGCACCAAGAAGCAGGCCCAGGACGCCATCCGGGAGGAGGCGGGCCGCTGCGGCCAGTACTACGTCAACGCCCGGTGGCTGGGCGGCATGATGACCAACTTCAAGACCATGCGCACCCGTGTGGACCNGCTGAACCAGCTCAAGGCCATGCAGGAGGACGGCACCTTCGACATGCTGCCCAAGAAGGAAGTCATGAAGCACCTGGGCGAAATCGCGAAGCTGGAGAAATACCTCGGCGGCGTGAAGGAAATGAAGAAGCTCCCCGGCGCCCTCTTCATCGTGGACACCCGGAAGGAGCGCAACGCCANTGCCGAGGCCCACAAGCTGGGCATTCCCGTGGTGGCCATCGCCGATACCAACTGCGACCCCGACGAAATCGACTATGTGATCCCCGGAAACGACGACGCCATCCGGGCCATCAAGCTGATCTCCTCCATCATGGCCAACGCCGTGCTGGAGGGCCGCCAGGGCGAGCAGACCGAGGAAGCCGCCCCTGCCGCCGCCGAGTGAGATACGGCGATACAATAAATTTGGNGGAACGCAATTATGGCTTTCAGCGCGACTGATGTAAAGAACCTGCGCGAGATGACCGGCGTAGGCATGATGGACTGCAAAAAGGCCCTGGTGGCCACCGACGGCGACATGGACAAGGCCGTGNAGTGGCTGCGGGAAAAGGGNATGGCCGCTTCCGTGAAGAAGGCGGGCCGCGTGGCCGCCGAGGGCATGGCCTATGCCGCCGTCATCGACGGCGTGGGCGTAGTGGTGGAGGTGAACGCCGAAACCGACTTCGTGGGCAAAAACGAGAAATTCGTGGACTTCGTCAAGGGCGTGGCCGCCACCGCGGCCAAGGAGAACCCCGCCGATCTGGACGCTTTGATGGAGTGCAAGTATAACGGAACCGACCTCACCGTCACCCAGCAGCAGCAGGAGATGGTGCTGGTCATCGGCGAGAACATCAAGGTCCGCCGCTTCGCCCGGTACGCCGAGGGCGTGTCCGTGCCCTNCGTCCATGCCGGCGGCAAGATCGGCGTGCTGGTGAACCTGGAAACCGGCCTTCCCGCCGAACAGGTGGCGGAGCTGGGCAAGAACATCGCCATGCAGATCGCCGCCCTGAACCCCCGCTTCTGGGACAAGTCCCAGGTGACCCAGGACGTGCTGGACGAGGAGAAGAAGGTCATGCTGGCCCAGATGGAGAACGACCCGAAAATGGCGGGCAAGCCCGAGCAGGTCCGGGAGAAGATCGTCATGGGCAAGCTGAACAAGTTCTATTCCGAGAACTGCCTGCTCCAGCAGGATTCCGTCCGCGCCGACGTGTNCGAGGGGTCTGTGGAGGCCTATATCGCCCACGCGGCCAAGGAGCTGGGCGGGGCNNTCACCTTCAAGACCGCCGTGCGGTTTGAAAAGGGCGAGGGCATCGAGAAAAAGCAGGAGAACTTCGCCGACGAGATTGCTTCTTTGGTGAAGGGCTGATCCCCGGCTTTTAACCGTATCAAAAGGACCTCCGCCCATGGGCGGAGGTCCTTTCCTGCTTCTTTGCGGGGCCTGCCCCCCCCTGGTCAGGCCATTCCTNCGGGACCGCCCTTCNGCGGAAAGGCCGCCCCATTAAACCTTTCGATTTTTTCAACAGAGAATTTCCGAATAGCTCTTGACCTTCCGGGAAAAATCCTTTAAAATAAGAGTTTGTGTACGGCCCTGGCCGTACCGTCATCACTATAAACGGAAAGGCGAGACGACGTTATGAAGCATCCCTACAAGACGCGGGAGGGCGGCGCGACGGTGACGGTATTCGTCCCTTACGACTGCAAGAACCACTGCCCCTTCTGCATCAATAAAGGCGAATACGCGGACCTGACCGGCTTCTCCGCCGAGAAAATCCGCGCCAGCATCCGCCGGATGGACGCCATTACGCCTTACTGCGATTTTGTCTTCACCGGCGGCGAGCCCTTCGCCGACCTCCAGGTTCTCCAGTCCATGCTGGACGAGATTCCCACCACCCACAAGGTCTATATCAACACCACGCTTCCGGTGTCCGANTTCCAGACNGAGGAGGATATCCTGGCCTTCACGGAGCGGAACAAGCATAAAATCACCTGCATCAACGTCTCCCGGCACATGCAGAAATACGTGGTGGAGTCCAATGACGGTTTGCTTGCCCGGCTCCCCGTGCCCTTCCGGGTGAACTGCGTGCTGTATAAGGACTACCCCGCTGAGAACCTGATCCCCTATCTGGACCGCTTTAAGAAGGTCCCCGGGGCCTCCATTCAGTTCCGGTTCGATTACACCGCCACCACGCCGGAGAACCTCTATGAGGAAGAGGGGGACAAAATCCTCCAGGACCTGAAAAAAATCGCCCGGTACACCGGGCTGGACGGCTGCCGGATGCGCTGCGGATTCCACTTCGATTACCACGGGCTGGAGCTGACCTACCACAAGACCCTGCCCTATTCCACCATTGTGGAGACGGACCCGGCGGACGGCGTGACCTACGACATCCTCTACGACATCCTGATTAAGCAGAACGGGGACATCCACGGCGATTGGGACGGGACCCCGCTGGACGTGGAGGCTTATGAACAGGTGGTCTTCGAGCCCTATGACCTAAAGTGGCTGGCGAGGATTGCGTAACGGCATAAAAGAAACCAAAAAAGCGGACGGCCTTAGCCGTCCGCTTTTCTCATGCCCCCAGAGCCTCCAGCAGGGCCGCCGGGTCCACCGNCTTCCCATAGGGATATTCCACCNCGTCCCTCCAAACGGAAACGGGCCGGGCGGTGGACCGGGCGGCGGCGAGGAATTCCTCGAACGTCACCTCGGGCTTCACCTGACAGGCCAGGGCGTAGAGCCCCGCCACATAAGGAACCGCCCAGCTCATGCCGCCCCCGGCGAAATAGGCGTACTCCGCCCCGCCCGCCGGGGAGGCGGCGGTGCGGCCATCCATGGGAACCAGGAGAAGGGACCCGTCCGTCCCCCGGTATTCCCCGCTGTAAAGGCTCTCCTCCCAGAAGGCCCCAGGGAGGCAGTCCTCCAGGCGGTTGGGGTCCCCATAGGGCCGCCGCCCCATGCCCATCCAGGGCTCCAGCAGGGGGTCCCGGCTGTTGACGCAGACCACGGCGATGCCCGCCGCCCGGGCCCGGGCGATGGCGGCCTCCAGGGCTTCCGCCCCCGGGTCCCCCGGCATCCAGCCCACGGACATGGAAATCACCCGGATGCGCTCGCCCTCCGGCAGGGTTTCATTCAGGGCCGTGAGGCGGTCTACATCCTCGGCGTACCAGCTCAGGTCCCGGGAAAACGCCGCGCCCTCCCCGGTTCCCAAATCGTCGGCCAGGAAGTACAGCAGGGCCTCCGGGGCCACGCCCACCGTCTTCCCCAGGGCGATGGAGGCCACGGCGGGGCCGTGGGCGGAGGCGGGGCCCTGGGCGGCGGTGTGATATTCCTGATAGAACCGGAGGCGGTCCCCGTACTCCTGATGGTCCGCCGGCAGGGCCTGGTCTATGATGGCAATCCCCACGCCCCTGCCGGTGATTCCCCGCCCATGGAGGGCCCGGAGGCCCAGGCCGGGGTCCTTCCCCAGCTCCAAAAGCCGCGCCGGGTCAAAGCCCTCCGGCAGCTCCTCCGGCCACTGGGTCCGGGTGTCAAAATCCCAGCGGTACGCCGCCTCCTCCAGGCCCGTCAGATCCAGCTCCCGGAGGTCCGCCCCCCGGAGATCGCCGGAGGACAAAAGGGCCCGGCTTTCCGCCTCGGGCCCCATGGGTTCCTCCCGGGACGGCCCGCAGCCCGCCAGCAGGGCCAGCAAAAGGCAGAGGGCGGGGCGCAAANGTTTGCGGTNTTTCATGATGCGTCATCTCCTTGTTGAAATGCCTCCAGCATACCAGGCAAATCTTACGAACGGCTTGACAGCTTTCTTACAAATTTCTTACGGTTTGCGTCCCCCTTTTTCTTCCAACTTTCTTCAATTTTACTAAAACCCCTTGACGGGAGGCGGCGGGAGGCTTATTCTTATTCTATAAAAAAACCACCGGATAAGCCGCGCAATGCGGAGGAGGGCTTCCTATGAAAAAGATCATCGCAACATCCCTGGCGGCGCTGCTGTGCCTGAGCCTGAGCGCGCCCGCGGCCATGGCTTACGGGCCCTGGGACGGGCGGACCGCCGTCTCCTCNAACCTGTGGACCGNAATNGCCCTGGGCCTGAACAACTTCCGGCAGATCCGGGACTATTACNCNNGGGTCTTCCCCGACGTGCCCGCCGGGGCCTGGTATGAGGAGGGCGTCCGCACCCTCTACGAGCGGGGCCTGACGGAGGGCGGGCGGCGCTTCGGCCCCCGGAGCCAGGTCACCCTGGGCGAGGTGGTGTCCCTGGCGGTGCTGCTCCACCGGACCTATAACGGCTGGTCCATGCCGGAGGGGATGAGCGGGCTTCAGTACGCACTGAACACCGGCATCGTCGCCGCCGACCAATACGACGACTACACCGCCCCCGCCACCCGGCGGAGCTTTGCCGCCATCATGGCCAACGCCCTGCCCTCCGAGGCGCTGAAGGGCATCAACATCGTCATGGACGGCACCATCCCCGACGTGCCCATGACCGACCCCGGCGCCAAGGGCATCTANCGNCTCTACCGGGCGGGCGTCCTGGTGGGCGGGGACATTCACGGCACCTTCCATCCCAACGGCCTGGTTACCCGGAGCACGGCGGCGGTNATCGTCTCCCGNANGGTGGANCCNGCCCTGCGCCGGGGGACCACGCTGATGGAGCAGGAGTCCTACCGGGTCTACCTGGACCGGACTTCCATGCTGCTGGCCCCGGGGCAGGCCGACCGGCTCACCGCCATGGTCTATCCCGTCAACAACATGATGGAGCAGCGGATCTCCTGGTCCTCCTCCGAGCCCCGGACCGCCGTGGTGGACCAGAACGGCGTGGTCACCGCCATTCAGCCGGGCACGGCCCTCATCATCGCCTCCACGCCCTCCGGCACCATGGCCACCTGCGCCGTGCGGGTGGTGGCCTGGTACTAAAAATTTTGGAGCGGCGAAACCTTTCTTCCTTATTTGCCGTCTATACAGGCAAAGGATGAAAAGGAGGACCGCCCAATGAAGACGCTGAAAAAGGTATTCGCCCTGNTGCTGGCCCTGCTGTGCCTCGCCGGATGCGGCGGGGGAACCAGGAGCTTGACGGGGCAGGTTCGGCCCGCCCCGGTGGGGGCGGAGTTGAAGGAAGAGGACGCCGCCGCCCTGTCGGAGTTCTCCCTGGAGCTGCTGAGGGAGACCTGGAAGGGGGAGAACGCCCTGACGTCCCCCCTGTCGGTGCTCTGCGCCCTGGGGATGACCGCCAATGGAGCCCGGGGCGAAACCCTGGAGCAGATGGAGGCCGTCCTGGGCCTGCCTGTGGAGGAGCTGAACGGACTCCTGGCCGCCTGGGCGGCGGACCTGCCCAGGGAAAAGGACTGCCGGGTGGAGCTGGCAAACTCCGTCTGGGTCCGGGACGACGGGAGCTTTGAGGCCGATCCGAACTTTTTGGATACCGCCGCGAAGTGGTACGGGGCGGAGGTCTTCGCCTCTCCATTCGATGCCGCCGCCGTCCGGGACATCAACAGCTGGGTGGAGAAGAACACCCGCGGCATGATTCCGGAAATCCTGGACGAGCTGGGGGACACGACCGTGCTGGTCCTGGTGAACGCCCTGGCCCTGGAGGNGGAGTGGGAGGAAATCTATGAGGATATCGATGTCCGGGAGGACGCGATTTTCACCAAGGAGGNCGGCGCGGAGCAGCCCGCGGCGCTGATGTACTCCTCCGAGGGGTATTATCTGAAGGACGAGGGGGCCCAGGGCTTCCTGAAATTCTACAAGGGCGGGCGCTGGGCCTTCGCCGCCCTGCTGCCGGACGAGGGCACGGCCCTGGAGGACTACCTGAACTCCCTGACGGGGGCGCGGCTCCGCCAGNTGCTGGCGGGCGCGGAGGAGACCCTGGTCTNTGCCGCCATCCCCAAATTCAAGAGCGCGTACGGGGTGGAGCTGAACGACGCTTTGAAGTCCCTGGGCATGACGGACGCCTTTGACATGGGCCGGGCGGACCTGTCCGGTCTGGGAGTCTCCGAAATGGGGCCGCTGTTCATCAGCCGGGTGCTCCACAAGACCTATATCTCCGTGGATGAAAAAGGCACCCAGGCCGGGGCCGCCACGGCGGTGCTGGCATATTCTGGAGGCACCGCGCCGGGAAACGTGCCGGAGGTGTATCTGGAGCGGCCCTTCCTGTACATGCTGGTGGACACGGAAACGAGCCTCCCCGCCTTTATCGGCGTGGTGACAGCGATGGAATAACAAANAGCGGACGGCNCGGCCGTCCGCTTTTTTNATTTCAAGAAGATCCGCCGTCCGCCCTGATATTCCCGGACGGTCCCAATCCGCTGGGCGCTGGGGACGGCGGGCCTCAAGGCCTCATACAGGGCCTCCGTGTCCTCCGGGTCCNCGGCCATGAGAAGNCCGCCGGAGGTCTGGGGGTCATAGAGCAGGTCCTGCTGCCAGAGCTCCGCCGTTCCGGGGTCCACGGAGTCCCCGGCGAAGGAGCGGTTGCGGTACATGCCCTCGGGGAGAATCCCCATCCTTGCCAGCTCCGCCGCCTCGGGGATGAAGTCCACGGCCCCCGCGTCGATCTCCAGCTCCACGCCGCTGCCCTGGGCCATCTCCAGGCCGTGGCCCAGGAGGCCGAAGCCCGTCACGTCGGTGCAGGCGTGGACGCGGTATTGGACCATAACGTCCNGGGCCGCCTTGTTCAGGGTGGTCATCAGCTTGTGGGCCCGCTCCATGGCCTGGGGCGGGGCCAAATCTGCCTTGGCGGCGGTGGTCAGGACCCCGATGCCGATGGGCTTGGTGAAAAGGAGCGCGTCTCCCGGCTTTGCGCCGGAGTTGGTAAGCATCCGGTCCGGATGGACAAAGCCCGTGACGGCCAGGCCGTACTTGGGCTCGTCGTCCAGGATGCTGTGGCCCCCGGNGATGANNGCCCCGGCCTCATAGACCTTNTCGTAGCCCCCCCGGAGGAGCGCGTGGACCGCCTCGGGGGGCATGTCCTTGGGCNCCGCCATGATGTTCAGGCACAGCTTGGGCTCGCCGCCCATGGCGTACACGTCGGAAAGGGCGTTGGCGGCGGCGATCTGGCCGAAGAGATAGGGGTCGTCGGCGATGGGCGGGAAGAAGTCCACCGTCTGCACCAGGGCCAGGTCCTGGGAGAGCTTGTAGACGGACGCGTCGTCGCTCCGGTCGAAGCCCACCAGGAGGTTGGGGTCCTCATGGACCCGGATGCCCTCCAAAAGCCGGGCCAGGGTCCCGGCTCCCACCTTGGCCCCGCAGCCGGCGCATTTGGCCAGCTTGGTCAGCTTGACCTCGTTTTCAGCCATAAACAGCCTCCTTATTTGATTACAATTTGTAATTATTAAATATTTTTCAACGCGCCGGACAGGAAGAGCACCGCTTCCAGCACCCCGNCGCCTACCGCCAGGGCCTTGTCGCTGGCGCAGTAGCAGTGTTCAATCTTACACCGGGGGTCCANGTCCCCGGACTTCATGCCCTTGTGAACCGGGGTCCCCTCCGGCAGGATGCCCCGGAGGACGCCGTCCAGGGTGCAGATCATGGGAACGCCGCCTACCTCCCCCGCGATATCCCCCAGCTTCACCTGGGCGCCGATGTCCAGAAGCTGGTGAAACACCCCGTCCGCCGGGGCCCGGAGGACCCGCTCCCCGGCAAAGCCGCCGATGAGGCCGGGGNCGCCGGTGTTGGGCAGGGCGGAGCCCTCATAGNGGGCCCGGCCCAGGGTGTGGCCCCGCATGGTCTCCACCACGGCGTGGCAGTCCGTTCCCGCCGTGAAGCCGGGACCCACGCCAATGACCACCGGCGCGTCGGTGATGTTTGTGCCCAGGTTCTTCTTTGCCAGAATGGCGTCCACCACGGCGGCGGGCTTCAGGACCGGGACGCAGGCCCCCTCCGGGTCCGCCAGGACGGGGATAACGCCGCTTTTCAGCAGCTCCAGGGCCTGGTCCGGGGACTCCGCCCGGCGGGCGGTCACNCCCTCCACCACAGTCTCCCCGTGGACGATGGCCTGGGAAAAGGCCACGGTGCGGCGGATGGCGGTGGGCTTTTCCAGGTCGGTCATGACCACCTGGATACCCGCCCGCCAAAGGCGGAGGGCAGCGCCGGTGGCGATGTCCCCGGCGCCTCGAATCACGACTAGCATGGGTAACGCTCCTTTCTCATAAGGGACCCCGCCAGGACGGGGCAGNACAGCCGCGCCGCCAGGGCGGCGGCCTGNCNCCGGGNTTCCGCCGTCTCGGCCTGATTGATGAAAATCTGGGTGTGGAGGCCCTCCGCCAGCAGCACCGCCGCCTCCGTCTCCGGCGAGGCGGGGGCGCTCTCCTCCGCGCCCGCCAGGCGNGCGTAAAGGCCCGGGCGGTGGGCCGCCTCCGCGATGGGACGGCCGAAGCCGGAGGCCCCGATCACCAGTACCGTCTGGTTCGCCTCCGGGGGAATCACCCGCTCATGAGGGGCGTGGGCCTTGAGGGGACGGCCTGCCGCACCGTCGGCCTCCGCCAGCACGTAGTCCGCCAGCTCCATCAGGCGGGCCATGGGAATGGCCGGGGCGGCAAGCTTCCCGGTTCCCGGTACCGGAGTTCCGGCGCAGACCAGGCGGCGGGCTTCCAGAGCCTGCGCCAGGGAATCCTCCGTGGGGTCCGTCAGGTTTGGGAGGCCGTCGAAGGGGAAAATTTTTGTGGTGGTGCAGAGAAGAACCCGGGCCCCGTCTGCCGCCAGCTCCGTTCCCAGGGTCCGCAGGAGGGTGGTCTTCCCCCCTCCACCGATAACGGCGGTGACGCCGGGGCGGATGCCCAGCAGCCCGGCAAAGCACATGGCGGCGCCTCCTCCCTCGTTGTTCTTTAAATAGAATAGCACCCCTCCGGGCCGCCGTCAAGGGGCCTTCTTGACAGCGGCGGCGGAAGGGGCTATGATGGAGCGGCACAAAAAAGGAGGGATGCGCCGTGTATGACGAGCTGACGGCGGTGGATATCAAAAAGATGAAAGAGGAGCTGGACCACCGGGTCCGGGTCCTGCGGCCCCAGTTGATCGAGGAGGTCCAGACCGCCCGGGCCTTCGGGGACCTGAGCGAGAACTTTGAGTACAAATGCGCCAAGCAGGCGAAGAACCGGAACGACAGCCGCATCCGGTATCTGGAGCGGATGATCCGCACGGCGAAGGTGATTGAGGTCCGGGGCGCGGAGGACGCGGTGGGGCTGTTCGACCGGGTGACCATCTACAACGAGATGGCAAAGAAGGAAATGGAGGTCCGGATTGTCACCACCTTGCGGCAGGACGCCCTAAAGGGCCTGGTCAGCAAGGAGTCCCCGGTGGGGAAGGCGCTTTTGGGGAAGCGGATTGGGGACCGGGTCCAAGTGGAGGTCAACCCGAATCTAAAATACTTTGTGGAGATACGGGGGATTGAGAAAGGGGAAGACGACGAGAGCCTGGATATCAGCGCATATTAAAGCGCGTTCCCTTTGGATATGGTTTCGGGTTGTCGGTTTGCGCCAACAAATAATCGACACTGGTATGATAAAATTCTGCCAGACGGACCAAAAGTTCGTCTGTCCAAGGCTGCCGCCCGGTTTCTAAGTAGCTGTATTTTCGTTGCGTAATGCCAATTGCTTGCGCAATCGCACTCTGAGACAAATCGTGATCTTCCCGCAGGTCCCGTATTCTTGTGGTCATTTAAATCACCTCATAAGCAAGGATAGCCTAGATAGAATTTATCTATTGCATTTTAGATAAATTCTATCTAAAATAAAGGCGAGGTGATTTTGATGGGAAACGAGAAAATCAAGAAGAGGATTTGCGTCATCATCCCGCAGAAGGAACACGAACGTCTCTCCCGCATGGCAGGGGAAACTGGACGCACGGCGGCGGGATACCTGCGCTGGCTGTTAAACCGGCATTTCAGGGAACTGGATAAGGGAGAACAGGAAGAGTAGTCCAAAATAAGAGCCCTCCGGCATCGCCGGAGGGCTCCATACTTCCTTTTCTCTTTTGGACCGTGCACGGCCCGTTTTCTCTTTTCCTTCTGGAAGGAAAAGAGAAAATGGGGGG
>NZ_CAJMXG010000079.1:0-12587 GCF_905219725.1 Oscillibacter sp. CU971 | reverse complement strand
GCTTTGCCGGGATTCTCTGGCGGCTCTGCGGCATATTGTCTATGGGGACCCCAAGCGGCTGTATGCCTTCCGGCTGGGGGAGGGGCCCCTGGGCCGCCTGACGGCGGCGGCGGAAGCCTTCCTCTACGCCCAGCTGGAGCGGGGCTTCGGAACGCTGGACTTTTACAAAAGCATGATATGAGACGGATTCCTTCCGGCCCCGCTGCCCTGGAGCGGGGAGCTTTGCGCCGGAAGGGAGCGAANNNGGATTNCCTNGACAGGAGGAATTTCTATGAGCGAGCTGTTTGAAAAATCCCTCCGCACCCTGGAGCTGCCCCGGGTGCTGCAACTGCTGTCCGGCGCGGCCGTCAGCGCCGAGGCCAAGGAGCGGGCTCTCCGGGTCTCCCCGGAGACGGAAGCGGAGGAGGTCCTGCGCCTCCTGGACCAGACCGACGCCGCCCGGCAGATGATCGGCCGGCGGGGGGCCCCCTCCTTCTCCGGCGTGAAGCCGGTGGGAGAGGCCCTGGACCGGGCGGACCGGGGGGGCAGCCTGAACACCCGGGAGCTGCTGCGGATCGCGGACCTGCTCACCGCCGCCCGGCGGGCCAAGGAGTACTTGAATGACGACGCGGCGGAAAAAACCGCCATCGACCACCTGTTTCTCTCCCTCCACGGTAACCGCTTCCTGGAGGACAAGATCAAGCGCTGCATTCCCGACGAGGACACCATCGCCGACGCGGCTTCCCCGGAGCTGGCGGACATCCGCCGCCACATGCGGGCCGCCCAGGCCAAAAGCCGCCAGATTCTCCAGCGGATCATCTCCTCCCCCAGCTATGCCAAGGTGCTTCAGGAGACCATCATCACCCAGCGGGACGGGCGTTTCGTGGTCCCCGTGAAGGCGGAGCAGAAGGGGAACCTCCCCGGCCTGGTCCACGACATCTCCTCTTCCGGAGCCACAGTATTCGTGGAGCCCATGGGGGTGGTCCAGGCCAACAACGAGTACGTGGAACTGGAGGCCAAGGAGCAGAAGGAGATTGAGCGCATCCTGGCGGAGCTCTCCGCCGAGGCCGCCGCCCACCGGGAGGATATCCAGTGGGATTATGACACCCTGGTCCACCTGGATTTGATCTTTGCCCGGGGAGAGCTCAGCTATAAGATGGACGGCGTGCGGCCGGAGATCCGCCGGGACGGGGCCATTCACCTGCGGAAGGCCCGGCACCCCCTGCTGGACCCCAAGACGGCGGTGCCCATCGATTTAGAGCTGGGGGAGGCCTTTGACACCCTGGTGATCACCGGCCCCAACACCGGCGGNAAGACCGTGTCCNTGAAAACCCTGGGCCTCTTGACCCTCATGACCCAGTGCGGCCTCCACATTCCGGCGGCGGACCGCAGCGCCGTGGCGGTCTACGACCGGGTGCTGGCGGACATTGGCGACGAGCAGAGCATTGAGCAGAGCCTGTCCACCTTCTCCGCCCACATGACCAACATTGTGGGGATTCTAAAGGAGGCGGACGGGAAGAGCCTCATCCTCTTCGACGAGCTGGGGGCGGGCACGGACCCGGTGGAGGGCGCGGCCCTGGCCATCGCCGTTATCCAGCACGTCCGCTNCNCCGGGGCGAAAATCGCCGCTACCACCCACTACGCGGAGCTGAAAACCTTTGCCATGACCACCGCCGGGGTGGAGAACGCCTCCTGCGAGTTCAACGTGGAGACCCTGAGCCCCACCTACCGGCTCCTCATCGGCATCCCCGGCAAGTCCAACGCCTTCGCCATCTCCCGGCGGCTGGGGCTTCCCGAGGAGGTCATTGAAGCCGCCCAGACCCAAATGAGCGGGGACAGCGTCCGGTTTGAGGACGTGCTGACCCAGCTGGAGGCCAAGCGCCAGGCCCTGGAAAAGCGGGACGCGGAGTCGGACNGCCTCTTCCGCCAGCGGGAGGAGGACGCCCGCAAGGCCCGGGAATTCCGGGAGCAGATGGAGCGGGCCAAGGAAAACGCCCGGAGCCGGGGCGAGGCGGAGGCCAAGCGCATCCTCCGGGACGCGAAAGCGGCGGCGGACCAGACGTTCAACGAGCTGGCGGAGCTCCGGCGGCGGCAGGCCGCGGCGGATTCCGCCCAGAACATCAACGACGCCCAAGCCGCCATCCGGGCGGGGCTCCACCAGGCGGAGGACCGCCTCCGCTTGGAGAAGGACCGCCCCGAGCCCATCCCCAAGCCCAGCCGCCCCATTCAAAAGGGCGACCTGGTGGAGTTCCCCGGCGTGCGCCAGCCCGCCGAGGTGATTTCCGTGGGGAAGGACGGCACCCTGCAATTGAAGGCGGGGGTGCTGAAAATGAAAGCCAAGGCGGAGGAGGTCCGGCTGATCGAGGACGACGAGCGCGCCGCCCGGAAGCCCAAGACCTCCGTCCGCTCCGGGGGGACCCGGACCCTCCGGGCCGCCGCCAGCCGGGAGCTGGACATCCGGGGGATGGAAACTCTGGAGGCGGAGAGCGTGGTGGAGGGCTTTTTGTCCGCCGCCGTCATGGGCAAGCTGGAAACCGTCACCATCATCCACGGCAAGGGCACCGGGGCCCTCCGCAAGGCCGTCCACGACATTCTCCGCCGGAGCAAGGCGGTGAAGAGCTTCCGCCTGGGGGTCTATGGCGAGGGTGAGAGCGGGGTTACGGTGGTGACGATGAGGTGAGTTTCATAAAGTAGCTATATAATCAAAAGTCTGCAAGGGTCCACCTGAAATAGGTGGACCCTTGAAAAATTTTCCGTCACATTGTTGCAAAGTCAACCAATATTTGCTATACTGTTTCTACAATATCACAATAGAGGTGGTTGTTATGCAAAAATTGGAAAAACAATTTCATATTGCCTGTACCGCCGGCGACATCGGCCGCTACTGCATTCTCCCCGGCGATCCCGGCCGGGTCCCCGCCATTGCCGCCTACTTTGACGACGCGAAGCAGGTGGCCTATAACCGGGAGTACAACGTCTGGACCGGCACGCTGCTGGGGGAGAAGGTGACGGCCTGCTCCACCGGCATCGGCGGGCCCTCCGCCTCCATCGCCATGGAGGAGCTCCACAAGTGCGGCGCGGACACCTTCATCCGCACAGGCACCTGCGGCGGCATCGACGTAAACGTCCAGTCCGGGGACATCGTGNTGGCCACCGGCGCCGTCCGGTTTGAGCACACCAGCCTGGAATACGCCCCCCTGGAGTTCCCCGCCGTGGCGGACTTCGGCATCGTGGACTGCCTGGTTCGGGCCACTAAGGCCCTGGGCTATCCCCTCCACACCGGCATCGTCCAGTGCAAGGACAGCTTCTACGGCCAGCACGACCCCGCCGCCTCCCCGGTGTACTACGAGCTCCAGCAGAAGTGGGAGAGCTGGAAGCGCCTGGGGGTGAAGGCCAGCGAGATGGAAAGCGCCGCTCTCTTCGTGGTGGCCGCCGCCCTGGGCTGCCGCTGCGGCAGTTGCTTCCATGTGGTCTGGAACCAGGAGCGGGAGGCCGCGGGCCTGGACCAGAAGATGAGCGAGGACACCTCTACCTCCGTCCGGGTGGCGGTGGAGGCGCTGAAGCTCCAGATCGAGGCGGACCGGGCCGCGAAAAAGTAAAAAGTAAGAAGAACCTCTTATATTTCCCAAAATCCGGCCGATATTCCGAAAAAAAGGGAATCGAGGCAGGGGCGTTTCCATTGAACGGATTCAAAGACGGGGCGCTCAAAACCCAATGAATCTGTGAAATGGAGGAAAAACCATGATTCAAGCGACAAGCAGACAGAGCATCCCCAAAGAGTGGATGGACCCCATCGGCCCGAACGTGGGCTACGCCAAGCCGGAATTCCGGGAGCAGGTGCTGGAGATGGCGAAAAAGGGGAGCGCGGCGCACTTCGACCGTCTAAGGGACCGGCTGGAAAACGGAGTAATCAAGACCCCGCTGACGGCGGAGCAGAAGCAGTACCTGAAGGAGAATTTCGACCTGAAAAATATGAGCTGGGAGGACTACCAGTCCCTCATCGGCAAGCTCTGCGAGTTTGGCGTTTTGGACCAGGAGGACAAGGATTTCCTCCATTGCGGGTTCAGCGGCCTGGAAATGACTCCTGTCGATCTCTCCGGGCCCACCTGCACCGCCAGCCTTTATACGGCCCCCGTCAGGGACCCCTGGTCCTTTGATTCCTGGAAGGGCGACGTTCTGGGCTGGATGAAATTCCTCTCCAGCTTCCAGAGCTGGGATTCGGACAGCCAATCCTGGCGGAAGACCGATGAGGCCCGCCTGTTCGGGAAGGTCCGGGACCTCCTGGACGCGATCGCCTGACGGGCTTTCAAACCAATCGAAAGGGAGGCTGGNCGATGATTTCAGCGGCAAACGCCTTTGGCTNTGGAGGGCCGAGAGCCCTTCGCGCTCCGTCCTATACCGGAATGGGACACCAGGCCCNTCTGTCGGGCTTCATGGAGNCNTTCCGCAAAGTCCAGGCCAAGTCCTGCAAGCAGGAAGTGGAGGAGCTCAAACGGGCCGGACTGTCGGATAAGCTGNCCGGGAAGGAAGACGCCCGGCGGGGCGAAGACGAAAAATTACTTTCTAAAAGCATATAAAAAAGGTGGACCGNCGCCCGGCGGTCCACCTNTTTTCTGCCTTGAGGCCTTACTGGATGCCCAGCACCTTGTAGTCCTGGTCCTCCACGGCCTTCTTCAAAGCCTCGTCGGTGAGGGCCCCGGAGAGGGTCACCACCGCCGTGCCGCTTTCATGGCTGACGTTGGCGGCGCTGACCTCCGGCAGGGCCTCCAGGGCCTTCTTAACCCGGGCCTCGCAGTGCCCGCACATCNTGCCCTCGATCTTCATGGTCTTTTCCATAGTCGTTACCTCCTCGGAATGTTTGGAATGTTTGGATTTTAAGGGTTTATCTTTTCTCGCGTCCCGCAGGTNGANNAGGTTCAGCCGCAGGGCGTTGGAAACCACGCAGAAGCTGGAGAGGCTCATGGCCGCCGCGCCGAACATGGGGTTCAGCGTCAGCCCGAAGGGGATGAAGAGCCCCGCCGCGAGAGGAATGCCGATGGTGTTGTAGAAGAAAGCCCAGAACAGGTTCTCATGGATGTTCCACAGGGTGGCCCGGCTGAGCCGGATGTCGGCGGGCACGTCCAAGAGGCGGCTTTTCATCAGCACCACGTCCGCCGCGTCAATCGCCACGTCCGCCCCCGNGCCGATGGCGACGCCGGTGTCCGCCCGGGTCAGGGCCGGGGCGTCGTTGATGCCGTCCCCTACCATGGCCACCCGGCCCTGTTCTTTGAGCGTTCGGATAACGCTCTCCTTGCCGTCGGGCAGGACCCCGGCAATGACCTCGTCCACCCCGGCCTGTTTCCCGATGGCCTGGGCGGTGCGCTGGTTGTCGCCGGTGAGCATCACCACCCGGATGCCCATGTTCTGGAGCTCCTTCACCGCCTGGGGACTGTCCTCCTTGATAACGTCCGCCACGGCGATGACGCCCAGCAGCGCCCCGTTTTGGCTGAAAAACAGCGGGGTCTTGCCCTGGCCCGCCAGGGCCTCGGCCTTGGACTGAAGGTCCTGGGGGACCGCGGCCTGGGTGCTGATAAAGCTGAGATTGCCGCCGCTGAGGGCCGCGCCGTTCAGCCGGGCGGTGAGGCCGTTCCCCGGCAGGGCCTGGAAGTCCGTGACCTCCTCCGCCGGGATTTGCTCCTCCTCCGCTCTTTGCAAGATGGCCTTCGCCAAGGGATGCTCGCTCTTTTGCTCCAGGGCGCGGGCCAGCCGGAGCAGTTCCGTTTCCGTAAGTCCNTGGACCGGGAGAATGTCCGTTACCTTGGGCTCTCCCTGGGTGNTGNNGCCGGTTTTNTCCAGGGCCACGATCTCCGTCCGGCCCGCGGCCTCCAGAGAGGCGGCGGTTTTAAAGAGGATGCCGTTTTTCGCCCCCATGCCGTTGCCCACCATGATGGCCACGGGAGTTGCCAGCCCCAGGGCGCAGGGGCAGGAGATCACCAGCACGGAGATACCCCTTGCCAGGGCGAAGCCGACGGTCTGCCCCAGCAGCAGCCACACCAAGGTGGTCGCCAGGGCCACGCCAATGACCGCCGGGACAAAGACGCCGGAAACCCTGTCGGCAATTTTGGCGATGGGAGCCTTGGTTGCCGCCGCGTCGCTGACCATCTGGATGATCTGGGAGAGGGTGGTGTCCTCTCCCACCCGGGTGGCCCGGCACTTGAGGAAGCCGGACTGGTTCACCGTGGCGGCGGACACGCCGTCCCCCGGAGCCTTGTCCACGGGGATGCTCTCCCCGGTGAGGGCGGACTCGTTGACGGCGCTGGAGCCCTCCACCACCACCCCGTCCACCGGNATGTTTTCGCCGNGGCGGACCANGNAGANATCGTCCTTTTGGACCTGCTCGATGGGGACGGTGATTTCGTTCCCGTCCCGTTCCAGCACGGCGGTCTTGGGGGCCAGCTTCATGAGGCTTTTCAGCGCGTCGGTGGTCTTCCCCTTGGAGCGGGCCTCCAGCATCTTGCCCACGGTGATGAGGGCCAGGATCGTGGCGGCGGACTCGAAGTAGAACTCCATCATGTAGTCCATCACCGCGCCCATGTCCCCCCGGACCTGGGNGTCCGTCATGGCGAAGAGGGCATAGGTGCTGTNAACAAAGGCCGCCGAGGCCCCCAGGGCCACCAGGGTGTCCATATTCGGGGCCCGGTGCCAGAGGCTCTTGAAGCCGCTGACGAAGAATTTCTGGTTGATGACCATGACGGCCACCGTCAGAAGAAGCTGGATCAGGCCCATGGCAATGTGGTTTCCATGGAGGAACTNGGGGACGGGCCAATTCCACATCATATGGCCCATGGAGAAGTACATAAGCACCGCCAGNAAAATCAGGGAGGACCNCAGCNGCTTTTTCAGCAGGGGGGTCTCATGGTCCGCCAGAGCCTCCTCGGGATTGGCGGCGGGTCCGGCGGAGGCGGCTTTTGCCCCGCCCTTTTGGGACGCGCCGTAGCCCGCGCTCTCCACGGCGGCGATGACCTCGGCGGCGGAGGCGCTGCCCTCCACGCCCATGGAGTTGGTCAAGAGGCTGACGGAGCAGGCCGTGACCCCCGGCACCTTGCCCACGGCCTTTTCCACCCGGGCGGNGCANGCGGCGCAGCTCATGCCGGTGACGTTATACTGTTCCATATGCAGGACCTCCTATTTTGAATATAATTTATAAAAGTCNTNTCATCAGCNTCTGGAGGGTGTCCAGCAGCTCCTCCACCGTTTCGTCCTTTCCCTCTCGGATGTCCCGGGTGACGCAGGTGCGGATATGCTCGCTGAGCAGCTCCTTGGAAAAGGCGTTCAGCGCCGCGTTGGCGGCGGCTACCTGGGCCAGGATATCGGGGCAGTAGGCGCTGCGCTCCACCATGCCCCGGATGCCCCGGATCTGGCCCTCCACCCGGTTCAGGCGATTCACCAGCCGCTTGACCTCCTCTTCGGAGCGCTCCTTGGTCTTGTGGCAGTCGCAGGTTTCCATAGCGGACGCCTCCTTTGTTAAGATACCCCCTAGGGGTATTCTCATCATATACCCCCCAGGGGTATTTGTCAAGCCCTCATTTAAAAAGAAAACCCGGCACAGGGAGTTTTCCCCATGCCGGGCTTTTGTATGAGCGCGGTCAATCCTGATGAACGACGGTTCCGGGACCCTTGAAAATACTGTCCGGCGGGACGGTCCCCCGGACGGAGGACAGGGGATAGACCCTGGAGGCCCGGCCGATGATGGTCCCGGGGTTCAGCACGCTGTTGCAGCCCACCTCCACATGGTCCCCCAGGATGGCCCCGAACTTCTTCCGGCCCGTTTCCAGGCGTTCTTCCCCGTTTCGGACCACCACCAGGGTTTTGTCGGACTTGANGTTGGAGGTGATGGACCCCGCGCCCATGTGGCTCTTGAAGCCCAGGATGGAGTCCCCCACGTAGTTATAATGAGGGGTCTGCACGCCGTCAAAGAGGATGACGTTTTTCAGCTCCACGGAGTTGCCCACCACGCAGCCCGCCCCCACCAGGGCGGAACCCCGGATGAAGGCACAGTGCCGGACCTCCGTCTCCGGGCCAATGACGCAGGGCGCGCCCAGGAAGGCCGTGGGAGCGGCAGAGACGGTTTTGTGAACCCAGACGTGAGGGGACCGCTCCTCGTATTCCGCCGGGTCCAGGGCGGGGCCAAGCCGCAAAATCAGCTCCTTGATGCCGTCCAGAGCCTCCCAGGGGTATTGGAATTGGGCCAGGTAGTCCCCCGCCAGGGTGTGGGAGAGGTCCAGCAGGGCCGTGATCGTCAGATCCATAAAACGCGCCTCCTGTTTTCGCCGCCAAAAGGGCGGCGGTCTGGCGTTATTATATACCAGTTCTCCAGGAGTTGCAAGGGGAAGTCAGGCCGCCGGCAGCTCCTCCAGGGAGGCGAAGCGGTAGCCCATGTCCTCCCANNTGGTGNGGAGCTCGTCCAGGATGTCCGCGTTGGTCTTGGACGTGGAGTGCAAAAGCACGATGGCCCCGTCGTGGATGCGGGGGAGAAGCTTGGCGTAGGCCTGTTCCGCCGTGGGCTGGTTGTCCACGTACCAGNCCACATAGGCCANGCTCCAGAACACCGTCTTGTAGCCCAGGGCCTGGGCCTGCTTGAGATNTTCCTCACTGTACTTCCCCTGGGGCGGACGGTAGAAATGGGGAAGNGCTTTCCCGGTAGTCTCCTGGTAGAGGTCCGCCAGGCTGTCCAGCTCCTTCTGAAAGGCCGCCTGGTCCGAAATGGCGGACATGTCCGGGTGGTGGAAGGTGTGGTTGCCCACGATGTGGCCCTCCTCCGCCATGCGGCGGATGATGTCCGGGGCGGTTTCGATCATGTTGCCCACCACGAAGAAGGCCGCCGGGGCGTTGTGCTTTTTCAGCGCGTCCAGGATCTGTTCCGTATAGCCGTTCTCATAGCCGCAGTCAAAGGTCAGGTAGATCACCTTCTGAGACGTGTCCCCCAGGAACCAGGCGTTGTACCGGGCCAGATCCTCCGCGCTGGCGTTGCCCACGGGGGACTGGCCCTCGTTGGGAAAGGAGAGGCCCCAGTTGTCGGCGGAGGCCGGAATGACGGCGGGGGCGGCGGCGGGGAGGGATTTTCCCTGGAGATAGAGCATCCCCGCCAGGAAGAGAAGGGGGAGCATGAGCAAACATAGGTTTCGCATACGCTGGAGCATAGGCACCTCCGGTTTTTGAAATGTTGTCACCATTCAGCATGTCCGGGGGCGGGCGGATTATCGGTTGAAAAAGCTGGCGAAAGATGTTATATTTGGGGTGTCGAAAATTTTCGCTTTAAGGAGGACGGTATGGCAAAGCGGAGAGGCAAAACGAAGCAGCAGCTCACCCCCAAGCAGATGGCGGCGCTGCTGGTTTTGTGCGTGATCGCGGCGGCGGTCCAGTGGTACCTGCGGCCGGAGACGGTGTCTTTGGAGGACATCCCGGAGTGGAGCGGCGCGGCCTATGTGGAGCTGGAGGACAACCAGCCGGGCTTCACCAAGGAGGAGATGACCCTGGAGGCCTTTGAGGATTACAGCGAGCTGGACTACCTGGGCCGCTGCGGCGTGGCTTACGCCAACATCNGCCCGGAGCTGATGCCCACGGAGGAGCGGGAGGCCATCGGGAATGTGAAGCCCACGGGCTGGGTTTCCGCCAAGTACGACTGCGTGGACGGGAAGTACCTCTACAACCGCTGCCACCTCATCGGCTTCCAGCTGGCGGGGGAAAACGCCAACGAAAAAAATCTCATCACCGGCACCCGGTATCTGAATGTCACCGGGATGCTGCCCTTTNAAAACGACGTGGCGGACTATGTTCAGCGGACGGACAACCATGTGCTCTACCGGGTGACGCCGGTGTTTGTGGGGACGGAGCTGGTGGCCCGGGGGGTGCAGATGGAGGCCTATTCNGTGGAGGACGCCGGGGACGGCGTGTGCTTCAACATCTTCGCCTACAACGTTCAGCCCGGGGTGGTTATCGACTACGCCACCGGGGAGAGCCGGCTGGAGGAGGACGCGGCATGAAGCTGTGGGAGCAGTTTGACCGGATCGTGGTCTTCGACACGGAGACTACCGGCCTTGATTACCGCCGGGACCGCATCATCGAAATCGGCGCGGTTTCGCTGGAGGACGGGGTGGAAACCGGGGGCATGGACCTCTTTATCCGCCTGCCGGAGGGGCGGCGGCTGGACCCCTTCATCGTGAATCTCACCGGCATCACCGAGGAGCGGCTGGAAACCGAGGGCGTGGGGGACGAAGAAGCCGCCCGGGCCTTCGCGGACCTTCTGGAGGGGGCGGAGCGGCCTTTGGTAGCGGCCTACAACGCTCAGTTTGATTTGAATTTCCTGTTCCGCCTGCTCCAGCCCTGGGGGCTGGGGGCGGCGCTGAAAAAGCCCCGGTTTTTGGACGCGCTGACGGTGTATAAGGACCGGCGGGACTACCCCCACAAGCTGGAAAACGCCATTGCCGCCTACGGCCTGGAGGACAAGGCGGTGAACAGCCACCGGGCCATTGACGACGCCCGGGCGGCGGCGCTGGCGCTGGAGGCCATGGCGGCGGAGCGGGACGACCTGGAGCGGTACGTGGACCTCTTCGGCGCCCATCCCAAGTATGGGGTCTCGGGACGGCGGATTTCCTCCGTCACCTACCGGGCCCAGCCCTATGAGCGGGTACGGCCGCTGTATGAGCTGGCGTAAGGGCGGCAAAAAACNGCCCGGCGCTTGACGCCGCCGGACCGCTGTGGCATACGCTTGCAAAAGACAGGTGGGCACCTGCCGGCAGTCAGGCTTTCAGCCTGGCTGTCTATTTTTTAGGAGGGATTGCCCATGGTTTCCTATATCTGGCNCATTGCCCCAATTGCCGCNNCCAACGAGGCCTATCAGGTGTGCGCGAAGTCTGCTCCGGAGGCTATAAACCCGTCGGCGGTGCCGGCCTCCCGCCGGTAAGCCTCCGCCTCCCGGACGGTATGGGCNAGGTAGCGCATGGCCTCCACCGGGTGCTTCCCCACGGCGGTTTCCCCGGTGANCATGACGGAGGCCNCGCCGTCCAGCACGGCGTTGAAAATGTCGCTGACCTCCGCCCGGGTGGGGACGGGATTCTGCTCCATGGAGGCCAGCATCTGCGTCACCACCATGAAGGGCCGCCCCGCCTCCCGGCAGGCGGCGGCGATGCGCTTTTGCAGGGCAGGGAGCTTCCAAAGGGGGCCGGAATTCCCCAGGTCCCCCCGGGCGACGACGATTTCGTCTGCGGCGGGGATCAGCTCCGCCAGCTTCTCCACGCCTTCCAGNTTCTCGACTTTGGCAAAGAGGCGGATGCCCTCTCCCCCGGCGGCGTTCAAGACCTCCCGGACGGCCTCCAGATCCTCCCGGCCCCGGACAAAGGGCTGCATGACCCCGGTGACGCCGTAGTCCTTTGCCAGNTAGAGATTCTCCCGGTCGCTGTCCGTCATGGCGGGGAGATGAACATCCACGCCGGGAAGGGCGGCGCTTTTCCGGCTTTGCAGCACGCCGCCCCGCTCCACCCGGGCCAGGGCCCCATCCGGCAGGAGCTCCGCCACCCGCAGGAGCAGCTTCCCGTCGTCCAGCAGCACCGGCTGTCCGGGGGTTAAGCGCGGCAGGACGGCGGCGGGCAAGGGGNCATCCCTTCCCAGGCGGNCAGNGGTTCCCTCCGCCAGCTCCAGGGGGGCNGGAAGCGCGCCCACCCGGAGCTCCGGGCCCTGCATGTCGATGAGGAGCTGGGGCGTGACGCCGCGGCTCCGGGCGGCGGCGTGGAGGTGTTCGATCTGCTCCGCCGCGCGGTCAAGGCCCGCGTGGGAGAGGTTCAGCCGCACGCCGGTCATCCCGGCCTGAAAGAGGGCCGCCAGCGTTTTGGTATCGGAGCAGGCGGGGCCCAGGGTGCCGTAGATTTGAACCATGGTCGCCGCCTCCCCTCAGCGGAAGAGGGCCGCCAGGCTCTCGGTGTAGGGGGGGCGGCAGATGCCCTGCTCCGTGACGATGCCGGAANTCAGGGTGTGGTCCGTCACGTCAAAAGAGGGATTGTAGCACGCGACGCCCGGCAGGGCCATGGGCTTGTCGTACCAGAGGGTCTTAATCTCCTCCGGGTNCCGGAGCTAAATGGGAATGTGGTCNCCGTCGGGGCAGCTTAAGTCAATGGTGCTNNTGGGGCCCAGGACGTAGACGGGGATGCCGTAGTGCTTTGCCAGAATGGCCACGCCGCTGGTGCCGATTTTGTTGGCCGTGTCCCCGTTGGCGGCGATCCGGTCGCAGCCCACAAAGCAGGTCTGGACCCAGCCGTTTTTCATGACCATGGAGGCCATGTTGTCGCAGATCAGCGTTATGTCCACCCCGGCCCGGTGGAGCTCGTAGCTGGTGAGCCGGGCCCCCTGGAGCAGGGGCCGGGTTTCGTCGGCAAAGACGCGGATATGGATGCCCCGCTCCGCCGCCAGGAAAAAGGGCCCCTGGGCGGTGCCGTAGCGGGAGGTGGCCAGAGGCCCGGCGTTGCAGTGGGTGAGGACGCCGTCCCCCTCCTTTAAGAGGCTCAGGCCGTGCTCGGAGATGGCCCGGCATTTGGCGATGTCGTCCTGGTGAATCTCCACCGCCCTTTGGTACAGGG
>NZ_CAJMXG010000078.1:0-12619 GCF_905219725.1 Oscillibacter sp. CU971 | reverse complement strand
GAGACGGGGTCGTCGGGGGCGTGGACGAGGACGCTTGGCATGGGAGCGCCTCCTTTCTTTTGTGGGGCTTACGGCTGCGATTGCTGTGAAACACAGAAACCGCCACCCTGCACGGTGACGGTTTCTATTGATTAGAAACTAGCTGCCTCAATGGGCCGCCCGCTTGCCGCGGCGCCTGGCTACATTATAGCCCAGGGCTCCCCCCGCTGTCAAGCCCCGGGGCTGTTTCAGCGCCCGCCGTTTTTGCGGCGGGCGTTTCGTTTTCCCTTGACAGTCCCGGCCCTATCGCCTATGATAGGCTCTGTTGAAAACAAATGAGAAGGAGCCCTTTCATGGAACTGCAAGCCATTTATCAAACNCTGGGCGTCAGTCCCGAGGTCNTCGCTTACGGGGANGCGGCGCTGGAACGCCTCCGGGACCGCTTCGCGGACATCGACCGCACCGCCGAGTACAACCAGGCCAAGGTCCTCCGCGCCATGCAGCAAAACCGGGTCAACGCCACCCACTTCGCCGCCACCACCGGCTATGGCTATGACGACGAGGGCCGGGACAATCTGGAACGGGTCTACGCCGCCGTCTTTCACACGGAGGCCGCCCTGGTCCGGCCTCAGATTACCTGCGGCACCCACGCCCTCGCCGTGGCCCTGTCCGCCAACCTTCTGCCGGGGGACGAGCTCCTCTCCCCCGTGGGGGCCCCCTACGACACGCTGGAGGAGGTCATCGGCATCCGGCCCTCCAAGTGCTCCTTGCGGGAANACGGCGTCACCTACCGGCAGGCCGATCTGCTGCCGGGGGGCGGCTTTGACTATGAAGCCATCCGCTCCCGCATCAACGAGCGGACCAAGCTTATCACCATCCAGCGCTCCAAGGGCTACGCCACCCGGCCCAGCTTCTCCGTGGCCGGGATTGGGGAGCTCATCGCCTTTTGCAAATCCGTCAAGCCGGACGTGAAGGTCATGGTGGACAACTGCTACGGCGAGTTTGTGGAGACGCGGGAGCCCTCGGACCTGGGGGCCGANATGGTGGTGGGAAGCCTCATCAAAAACCCCGGCGGGGGTCTGGCCCCCATCGGCGGGTACATCTGCGGCACAAAGGAATGCGTGGAGCGCTGCGCCTACCGCCTCTCCGCCCCGGGCCTGGGGCAGGAGGTGGGGGCCAACCTGGGGCTGATGCCCGCCTTTTACCAGGGCCTCTTCCTGGCNCCCACGGTGACGGCGGGGGCGCTGAAGGGGGCGGTCTTCGCCGCGAACCTCTATGAGGGCCTGGGCTTTCCCTGCGTGCCCAATGCCGGGNAGGAGCNCCACGACATCATCCAGGCCGTCACCCTGGGAAGCCNNGAGGCCATGCTGGCCTTCNGCCGGGGGATTCAGGCCGCCGCGCCGGTGGACAGCTACGTCACCCCGGAGCCCTGGGCCATGCCGGGCTATGACAGCGAGGTGGTCATGGCCGCCGGGGCCTTCGTCCAGGGCAGCTCCATCGAGCTCTCCGCCGACGGGCCCATCCGCCCGCCCTACGCCGTGTACTTCCAGGGGGGGCTCACCTGGCAGCACGCGAAGCTTGGCATCCTGATGAGCCTTCAGAAGCTGGCGGAGGCGGGACTGGCGAAGCTGCCGGAGTGAGGAGGACGGTATCATGAGACTGCAAAGCGCGATTTTCGATATGGACGGGACACTGCTGGACTCCATGGGCATGTGGCGNACCCTGGGAAGCACCCTGGCGCAAAACCACGGGGCGGTTCCCCCGCCGGGTCTGGATCTCCGGGTGGCCTCCCTGGGCCTTTGGGAGGGCACGGCTTACTGCAAGGAGGCCTGCGGCCTTNCGGGCACGGTGGAGGAGCTGGTGCAGGAGATTTGGGGGCAGATTGAGGCGTTCTACCGCCATGACGTGCGCCCCAAGCCGGGGCTGGTCCGCTTCCTCTCCATTTTGAAGATGGAGGGGGTTTGGATGTACGTGGCCACCGCCACGGACCGCCCCCTGGCGGAGGCGGCGCTGAAAACCGCGGGCATTGACGGCTTCTTTCGGGGGATGATCACCAGCCGGGAGGCGGGCCAGACCAAGCGGGAGGGGCCGGAGATTTACGAGCGGGCCCTGCGCCGCCTCCGGTCCAACAAGAAGGATACCGTGGTGTTTGAAGACGCCCTCCACGCCCTGCGGACCGCCAAGGCGGCGGGCTTCCGCACGGCGGCGGTGTACGACGAGTCAGAGCCGGAGCAGGAGGAGCTGCGCCGCCTGGCGGATTATTATATTGAGAGCTTTGAGGAAATGACGCTGGCGGAGTGAGGGCCGCCGGTGCGCCTCTCGTCAAAAAGCGCCCGCGAGCCCAGCCGNTCGGTTCGCCGGTGAACGCGAAGAAATTCCCCGCCCGGCGGAGCTTTCCNCCGGGATGATAGAAAAATGGCTTCTGTCATTTCTGNCAGAAGCCATTTTTTTGGGAAACTTAGTCGGGATAGGCGGTGTAGNAGTCGTAGCTTCCATTAGAGAAATTTGTTACAGCTCTAGGCCAATCAATACCGTAACCATTTCCGCCATTACTTGCGCTTGCNACGTATACACGTACGTTTGTTTCGTATCCGTCAACAGGACCGACGCAGATGGAGACGTGTGTTAAATAGCCGTTATTATCAATGCGAATCATCAGGTCTCCAGGGCGAAGATTGCTTGTAGTTGTCTTTTTCCAGGTGACACCGGTCTGACCGAAGATTTCGTCAGCGACAAATGCTGCCCAGCCACCGCAGCCGATGGTTGTGCTACATTTATCGCCGCGTGTACCAGTATACTGTCTGACAATTTTGTTAATACAGTTGGTGTTAGGGTTTCTGCCAGAGTTCAGTCCAGCATAGCCGTTGACGAAGCTGGTTCCGGCAGGATACCGGGACTTCAGCTGGTTCAGAATCTCGGTGATGTTGGCTTCCGTAATGGGCTTGCCGTTGGTCAGAGTGCCAGCAGCGGGAGTGCTGGGCGTTTCGGGAGTTGTGGGAGCGCTGGGGGTCTCAGGCTCAGGGTCTGCGGGGGTTTCCGNCGCGGGGGCTTCGACAGGAACGGCCTGTGTCATGCGGTAGATGACCACCGCCGCCTGACCGCGGTTCATCGTGACTTCACCGCCGAAGGTCCCGTCGGAGTAGCCGCCGATGATGCCCAGGGCGTACACGTTGGCAACCGCGTCACGGTACTGGCTGGGAATGCTGGAATAGTCGGTAATCTGAGAGACGGCGGCGGCTTTTTCGGCCTCTCCGGCGGCAAAGCCCTTCTTGGTCATGATATTCGTCATGAGCTGGGCCATGTCATACCGGGAAATGCCTTGGTTCATTTCCTGGCTGTTCTTGAAGATGGTCTCGAAGCTGGTGTTTCGAAGGATGCCGTTCNCAAACAGAGCCATGCTGTTGGGAACAAAGGTTCCGTACTTGAGATAGGTTTCCGTGTTGTACTCGGCAAGGTCGTCCGCGAAAAACGCTCTGGAGAGCATGACGACGAAGTTATTGCGGGTGACCGTCTTGCTGGGCTGGAAGGTCCCGTCGGAATAGCCGCCGGCGATGCCGTTTTCGGCACAGTATAAAATTCCGCCATAAAAGGCGTGGCCGGCANGAACATCCGAAAACTCCGCCGCCCCCGCCGGGACGCAGAGGCCCAGGCACAGCGCCAGAGCCAAAACCAAGGAACATAGTCGTTTCATCAGTACCGCTCTCCTCATATCATATTTGCTGCTGCTCAGCGGTCCGGCNCGTGGGGGCGGGGTTCTCCCGTCCCCCCCCGGGTTTGCGCGGGGCCGCCGAGACAAACAAAAGCGGTGCGAGATATAAAATCCCACACCGCATATCAGACACAAACCCCAAACCCGGCNTTGTAAATTCNNGAAAAGTCCGGTATAATGAGGCTGGCGCAGTTATACTGTTGTGTGGGAGGTAGTCGCTCCCGCATAGGGGCGTTAGGGATTGCCGTCCCTTTCGCCNTGCCTTTGTTTATCCCATGCTTCCATTATAATCCCGCAAGCCGCAAAAAGCAAGGCATTATAAGGAAAAAGCAAAGAGAAAACCCTGTAACCGTTGCGGCTACAGGGTTTTTGATGGCGGAGAAGNAGGGATTCGAACCCTCGAGACCCTTTAGGGGCCTACATGATTTCCAATCATGCGCCCTCGACCAACTAGGCGACTTCTCCATCGCTGCCGGTTGTTCCGCCGAGATGATCCCGGCGTTCTTTCAACAACCAGTGCAGAACAGTAGTTATTATACCAGAGGATTTCCCAAAGTCAAGCCCTTTTTCAATTTTTCTTAAGCGGGTTCTTTTCCGGCCCGGAAAAGAAAGTCTCCTCCTCCCTTCTTGACAAGGTAATCGTTTACCGATATAATATGAACCGCGCGAAACTCCGGGAGTCCCGCCCTCCGGCGGGAGCCCGAAAAAATATGAAAAGGAAAGGATTGGACGACTATGATCTATTCCACCGAAGTGCAGAACATGTGCCCCGTCGCCAAGGGCGCGTACCACGGTCCCGCCCCCATTCCCGAGGAGGGCAAATGGGTCCAGGCCAAGGAGATCAAAGACATCTCCGGCCTCACCCACGGCGTGGGCTGGTGCGCCCCCCAGCAGGGCGCGTGCAAGCTGACCCTCAACGTCAAGGACGGCGTGATTGAGGAGGCGCTGGTGGAGACGCTGGGCTGCTCCGGCATGACCCNCTCCGCCGCCATGGCCTCTGAAATTCTTATCGGCAAGACCCTGCTGGAGGCCCTGAACACCGACCTGGTGTGCGACGCCATCAACACCGCCATGCGGGAGCTGTTCCTCCAGATCGTCTACGGCCGCACCCAGACCGCGTTTTCCGAGNGCGGCCNGCTCATCGGCGCGNCCCTGGAGGACCTGGGCAAGGGCCTTCGGTCCCAGGTGGGCACCATGTTCGGCACCAAGGCCAAGGGCCCCCGGTATCNCGAAATGGCNGAGGGCTACGTCNCNCGCATCGCCCTGAACAAAGACGATGAAATCATCGGCTATGAATTCGTGAACCTGGGCAAAATGATGGACGCCATCAAAAAGGGAACCGACGCCAACCAGGCTCTGGAAGGCGCCAAGGGCCACTACGGCCAGTTCGACGGGGCCGCCAAGTATATTGACCCCCGTCACGAGTAAGACAAGGAGGAATTGAGAAATGGCTCTGTTTGAAAGCTACGAGAGAAGAATCGACAAGATCAATTCCGTCCTGTCTCAGTACGGAATCAAGAGCGTGGAGGAGTGCCGGGACATCTGCNAGGCCGCCGGCTTNNACCCCTACGAGATNGTCAAGGGCATCCAGCCCATCTGCTTTGAAAACGCCTGCTGGGCCTACTGCGTGGGCGCGGCCATCGCGCTGAAAAAGAACGTGGGCACCGCCGCCGAGGCCGCCGAGGCCATCGGCGAGGGCCTCCAGGCCTTCTGCATCCCCGGCTCCGTGGCCGACGACCGCAAGGTCGGCCTGGGCCACGGCAACCTTGGCGCCATGCTGCTGCGGGACGAGACGAAGTGCTTCGCCTTCCTGGCGGGCCACGAGTCCTTCGCCGCCGCCGAGGGCGCCATCGGCATCGTCCGCAACGCCAACAAGGCCCGGAAAGAGCCCCTGCGGGTTATCCTCAACGGCCTGGGCAAGGACGCCGCCCAGATCATCAGCCGGATCAACGGCTTCACCTATGTCCAGACCCAGTTTGACTACGGCACCGGCGAGGTGAAGGTGGTCAAGGAGTTCAAATACTCCGAGGGCGAGCGGGCCAATGTCCGCTGCTACGGCGCGGACGACGTCCGGGAGGGCGTGGCCATCATGCACCTGGAGGGCGTGGACGTGTCCATCACCGTCAACTCNACCAACCCCACCCGGTTCCAGCACCCCGTGGCGGGCACCTATAAGAAGGNGTGCTACGAANAGGGGAAGAAGTACTTCTCCGTGGCCTCCGGCGGCGGCACGGGCCGGACCCTGCACCCCGACAACATGGCCGCGGGCCCCGCTTCCTACGGCATGACCGACACCATGGGCCGGATGCACTCCGACGCCCAGTTCGCCGGTTCCAGCTCCGTCCCCGCCNACGTGGAGATGATGGGCTTCCTGGGCATGGGCAACAACCCCATGGTGGGCGCGACGGTGGCCGTGGCGGTTGCCGTGTCTGAGAGCAAGAAGTAAGCAGGACCTTCGCCGGTCCATGAAACGAAAAACAGGAGCCGCGTTCCCCGGCGGAAGAGCGCCGGGACGTGGTTCCTGTTTTTTGCGCTGCGGCTATGCCTATGACCCTGCTGTGGGCGACCCCGACAACAGCGCAGCCCCCGGCACCCCCTGGGACCAGGTCCCCGAGAGTTGGGTCTGCCCCGTCTGCGGGATGGGCAAGGACGTGTTCGAGAAGGAATAAGGATAAGATAAGGGCGGAGCTTTGGCTCCGCCCTTGCGTGCGTTCCCAGTGGAAATTTGTTNAACCCAGGTAGGGACCAAATACACACAGACGATTCACATAATCGTATAGCGGCGTGTCCGTATACTCGGAAGCCTCCAAAAGCAGGCAGGCGGCTTCATAAGCGTCGATAGCCGAATCCAGGTCCATGCCATAGTCATAACCGGCAAAATTATTTTCTATACTGGCGCTGGTGTATTCCGCCTGGGCCCAGCATTGGTCGCCGGCTTGAATATACTGAATAATCTCCTGAAACAGATCGTCGGGTATCTGGGAATTTGTGCCATATGTATACTGCAGCTCCGGTGCGTTGAGGTGGGTGTATCGTTTTTCATACGCCTCTATCTCAAGGGGCAGTTCGTCCGCTTCCTCGGGAAGGGGCTCTCCATAGACCGGAAACTCCTCATAACTGCTGTCGTGCAACTCCTCAGCCGTGTCCTGGGCCACGCTGTCTCCGGCCTTCGGTTCGGAAAAGCGTATGGAATTGGTGACGGTTTCACAGAGGGTAAAAAAGTCCTCCCGGTCCGTATCCTCGGGCGCGGTGACTATCAAAACGATTCGGAAGATACCGCCATCGTCCACAAAGCCGCCATAGTTTTTATATCTGTAGCCCAGCTCCGTAATGAGCGCCCCAAAGGAATCGTCTGCCGCGGTATAGGAAAAGCCATAGCTCTCAGGAGTGGAAAAGCTGTCCAGCAAATTAAAGGTCTGATACATCCCGCNCCAGCTGATGATTTCGTCAGCCAGGTCCAGCCTTTCAAAATCTTCATACAGAATCGAGGGGTCCTTTCCCGCCAAAACAAGGAGTTCCTCAGCCCTACTCAGAGAGGAAATTCGAGAACACATCAGCACTAAGCCCTTATCCCCGCCGTCTATAGAATAATTGATTTCATCCTCCGCAACCACTTTGGATTCTCCCTCCGTGCCAAAGGCTGTGGGGCAGTCAAACGCAATGCCAAAAACGGGAACTTCATGGGTTTGGCACTCAATGGTATCTTTCCCGCCCTCCTCCGGCGCGGACTCGGATACAGCAAAGTCTGCGGAGGCGGCAGAGTCCTCGGGAAGAGGGTTAGACTGCTTGGCCTCCTTGGAGCAGGCGGACAAGGAGAGCGCCAGGAAAACGCAGAGCGCTATGGACCGTATTTTTTCAGGTGTTTCACCGCTAAACCTCCTCTNCTCCGCAGGGGCGGTACTCCGAGGTCAGCACCCGCTCCACCACCGGGGCGTCCGGCTTTTCCACCCGGAGGAGAATCTGCTNCCCGGCGACGCGGCCCAATTCCTCCACCGGCTGGACGATGCGGTCCACCTGGTCATAGTAAAATTCATAGGCCCGGGTGTCGTAGTCCACAAAGCTCACCAGCTCCAGGNCTTCCCGGGGGCGGATTCCNNTCCCCCNGAGGTAGGCGATGGTGACGGAGGCCATCAGGCCCTGGCAGACCAGGATGGCGTCACAGCCCCGCTCCAGCAGCCGCTCCAGGCAGGGCGGGGCGCTGTCCTCCATGGAGTCGCCGTAGAGGATGAGGTCCTCGTCCTGGGGGAGGCCGCAGTCTGGCNTGGCGGTCCGGCAGGCGGCAATCCGCTCCTGGGTGGTGGAGAGCCTGCGCAGCCCGCCGATGACCCCAATCCGCCGCTTCCCCTGCGCCGCCAGGCGGCAGACGCTGCGGTAGATGGGCTGGAAGTTGGAGACGGAAACGGAGGAGTACTTCTGGCTTTCAAAGGTCCGGTCCACCAGCACCACCGGGAACCCGGCGGGAATCAGGCCGTCCAGCCGNGCGAAATCGTCCATGGTGCTGGCGACNAAAAGCCCGTCTACCAGCCCGGCCGTGAGGAGGCGCAGGTTCGTCTCCTCCCGGTCCATGCTCTCCTTGGTGTTGGCGATGATGAGGTGATAGCCCTGGGCGGAGAGGTAATTTTCCGCCGACTCGATGATGGTGCCGAAAAATTTGTTGGAAATATCGGGGACGATGAAGCCGATAGTCTTCTTTTTCCCCGTGCGGAAGCTCCGGGCGGAGGCGTCTGGGGTGTAGCCCAGCTGCCGGATGGCCTGATAGACCTTCTCCTTGGTTTCCCCGGAGACATAGCGGGTGGAGTTGATGGTGTGGGAAACGGTGGCGGTGGAGACCCCCGCCAGCCGGGCCACGTCGCTGATGGTGGCTTTCATTGNTCGAATCCTTTACGTAACAAAAAATCGCTTTTGCGCAAGCGGTTACCTTGTAGTATAAGACAGCTCCTGATTCCCGTCAAGCGTTTTTGACGGTTTTTGACAGGAAAATTTTTCCCTTGCAAAGACCGCCGCCCTGTGCTATACTCTCCTGCGGCAGGGGCCATCACCCTGCCCGCCCCGTCGCAGGACGAACCAAAAAAATGGAGGAATTGAACATGATGAAAACCCGCGTCCATACCCGGAGGCTGGCCCTGGCCGGCCTTGTGGCCGCTATTTACGCGGCGGCCACCCTGATCCTGCCCATCCCGCAGTACATGGGCGTCCAGTTCCGCGTGGCGGAGGCCCTGACGGTGCTGCCCTTCCTGTTTCCGGAGGCCATCCCCGGCCTGGCGGTGGGCTGCTTCCTGGCGAACCTGCTGGGCTCTCCCATCATGCTGGACTGGATCTTCGGCACGCTGGCGACGCTGCTGGCCGCCCTTTGGAGCCGGAGGATGCCCAACGTGTACTTAGCCGCCCTGCCGCCGGTTGTCTGCAACGCGGTCATCGTGGGGGCGGAAATCGCCTGGTTCGTGGTGCAGGACGGCGGAGCTTTCTGGCCCGCCTATGGGCTGAACGCCCTCACCGTGGGATTGGGGGAGCTGGCGGCGTGCTATCTTCTGGGCGTGCCCCTGGCAAAGCTGCTGGGAAAGACCCTGGCGGCACAGGGCACGCTGGAGGCCCGTTGAGATGAGAGAAAAGGGACCGCTTTTGCGGTCCCTTTCCTTATGCCCAGCAGAAGGCTTCCCTCCCGGCCCCGATTTCAAAGTGGTACTTCCCGATGCCAAGATCCACGCCGGAGAACGCGCCGCCGCAGGTTATNGNGACCTTCCGCCCCTCTCCCCGGACGGTGAATGCCTGCCGGTTCAGCGCCGTGGGCGCCAGCAAAAGGGCCTCCACCCCCTTGACGAACCACTCCGGATCCGGGCCGGCATAGGAGGCAACCTCCTCCGGCCGCTTGGACCTGTGGGGCACGCCCTGCGTCCGGCCATAGCCCAGGGCGATGAGGCCCAGGATTTTCCCGGCCCCGGGGGCGGCGTTCCGCTCCACGCCCTTCCGGCTGTATGTCCCCCCGACCCACCAGGAGTTGAGCCCCAGGGTCTGGGCGAAAAGCATCATATCCGCCCCGCAGTACCCAACCGCCTCGTCCAGGCCGGGCCTGTCCGGACCCGCCAGGATGAGGTAGTTGCGGACCCCCTTGGCCAAAAAGAGCTTCAGGGCGGGGCCGAAGGCCTCCGTATTCTCCGTCACCAGGCTCATGGCCAGTCCGCGGCGTTCGTTGCTGCCCCGCATCCGCTCGTCCAGCCGGGCGAGAAGGTCTTGGGGAATTGTTTCCTGCGTGTACCGCCGGACCGTGTGGCGGGTCCGCATGGCCTCTTCCAGGGTCATNAAAGCGCCTCCGTTTCGGGTCGATTGAGATGGTTCATGTTATAGCCGGCGCAGTTAAAAAGNATCCNATGGATTCTNTTCAACTGCNTTGATTATACCACGCCCTCCGGCGGGCTTGGTGNATTTTTTAAAAATNCCCAGAATTCTGAGACNAGGCCCCTCCNCCCGTCGTACAATCAGTGAGAGTACTCCCATCCCGACAAATCGAGGACNACATATGAACAAGGCCTGCTTTAACGACGCCGCCCGGCGCTATCAGAATATGGTCTACCGGACCGCCCTCCACGCCCTGGGAAGCCCCCAGGACGCGGAGGACGCCGTCCAGGAGGTCTTCCTGCGCCTGTTTCAGTACAGGGGAACCTTTGAAAGCGAGGAGCACCTGCGGCGCTGGCTGCTGCGGGTGACGGTGAACTATGGCCGGGATCTGCTGAAAAGCCCCTGGCGGAAGCGCCGGGTCTCCTGGGAGGAGACGCCGGAAATTCCGGTTTTCGACCGGCCCGGGCAGGCGGCGCTGTACCGGGAGNTGATGGCCCTGCCGGAGAAATACCNGACGGTGCTGAACCTCTTCTACTATGAAGAGCTCAGCGTCCGGGAGATCGGGACGCTGCTGGGGGTGGAGGCCTCCACGGTNACCACCCGGCTGGCCCGGGCCCGGAAGCGGCTGAGAGAACGTTTGGGGGAGGACTGGCAGGATGAGTAACCGGGAATTTTACCAGGAGACCTTCTCCCAGGTCCGGGGAACCGGAGAAATCCGATGGGAGGATTATGAGATGAGAAGACGGGGAAAGAGCCTGAAATGGTTTGTGACGCTGGCAGCGTCCGTCGCCCTGCTGGCGGCGTTGTCCGCCCTGGCGGTGGCGGCCAACTTCTTCGGCCTGCGGGACGCGCTGCTGCCGGAGAAGGGCAGCGTAAACGTGGTGGACGAGAACGGGATCGTGGTCCCCGGCGAGAAGGAGCTCAAGGATTTCGTCAGTCTCTCCGGCTGGGCGGACACCCCGGAGAGCAGGGCCCTGGCGGAGTGGCAGGGGTTTTTGGAGGGCTATGACCAGGACGGGGCCATTATCAGCGAGATTGGAAACAGCCCCACGGGCTTTGAGGAGCGCTATGGACACTATCTGGTCTACACCCAGGAGATGGCCGACAAGCTGGAGGAGATCGTCGCGAAGTATGAGCTGAAGCTCCACGAGTGGATGGAGGTGGTNCTGCCNGAGACCTGGCCGCAAGCCGTGGGAGTCTTCTTCCGGGAGAACGTCGTCCCCTACTCCGGCTATATCTACGAAAACGGCACCTTCCGCTTCGACGGCGGCGCGGAGCTGGGGGCCGGGGAGCTGAAGGGCTACGGACCCATCGAGTATCAGTTCAGCCGCTCCGTCAAGGGGACCTTTGACGACGTGGCGCTGAACATCGGGGACCTCGGCGGCTTTGAGGAGTGGGGATACCGGGCGGCGGACGGGACGTCCGTCACCCTGGGCCTGGGGGAGCGGAACCGCTCCTTGATTCTGGCGGACCTGGGGGACAGCTTCGTGCTGGTGAACGTGCTGACCGGCCGGGAGGGGGACGACACCTTCTCCTCCGGNCCCATTGGCCGGGAGGAGCTGGAGGAGCTGGCGGACAGTTTCTTCTATTCCGCCCTNACGCCGGTGAGGGAGCCGGACCGGGCCGCCCTCCTGGACGCCANCGCCCGGTATCTGGAGGACCTGGAGAACCAGCCCGTTGAGACCCTGCCCTCGGCGTCCGAGGACCCGCTGTATACCCGGACGGGAATCCGAAGCGACGTGGCCCGGGACTTTGTTCTCCTGCTGGCGGAGCGCATCGAGGATGGACGGCGGGAGGAAATCGCGGACCTTCTGGTCTACCCCGCCCAGGTGGAGACGTCCGGCGGANTTGATACGGTAAGCTCCCCGGAGGAATTTCTGCGGTACTATGATGAAACCGTGGGGCAAAGCGCCCTGTCCCTGGCGGCGGACATGGCCTGGGAGCCCGCCCCCTCAGAGGTGTTCNGCGACGGCANCGGCCNGGTCTCGGCGGCTAACGGCNCGGTGTGGTTCGGGCTGGTGGAGGACGGCGTGATTCGGATTTTCACCCTCCAGACGGATCAGTGGAGCATCCGGGCGGGAAACGGAACCATCACCCAGGACAATGGGGATGCTCCCTATGAAGCCCTCTCCCTGGACGAGGGGCGGGAATTTCTCCTGCATCTGGCGGACCTCATTGACCGGGGAGAACGGGAGGAAATCGCGAACCTTCTGACCTACCCCGCCCAGGTGAAGGCCCCCGGCGGCGAGTGGACGGCAAATACGCCGGAGGAATTCCTGGAGTGCTACGGCGAGACCTTTGGAACCGGCGGAAGCACGCTGGCGGCGGACCTCCGGGCGGACCCGGAGCCGGTTTTGGACGGCGGCGGCGGGCTGGCTTCGGCCCTCGGCGAGACGGTGTGGTTTGGCCGGATGGATGGGAGGCTTCAGCTTTTCTCCCTCGAGTCGGATGTGTGGCTGTGGAGTATCCGCTATATGGGCGAGAAGCCATAAGGACAAAAGAAGGGCCGGGAACATCCGTTCCCGGCTCAGCCTGTCGAAAAGAGGCCTGTCTGTCTTCATTACCAGACAGGCCACAAAGTTAATGAGGGATAAAAAG